>JBOGFL010000071.1:0-3420 GCA_050743285.1 Acidimicrobiia bacterium | reverse complement strand
GTTCTCGTCCGGCGCCTCGTGCGCGCGCTCGAGCTTCCGCTCGACCGCGACGCCGCCGTCTGCCTGTACGCCGCGCTCGTCTGCGACACCGGCCGCTTCCAGTACGACACCACGACGCCCGAGGTGTTCGAGCTTGCGCGCGAGCTCACGACTTTCGATGTCCCGGTGTCGCGTCTCAGCCGATGCCTCTTCGAGGAGCACCGCTTCGCCTACCTGCAGCTCCTCGGTGAGGTGCTCGGGCGCTCGGTGCTCGTGCCCGAGAAGCGCATGGTCTGGACCGCGGTGACCCAGGCCGACCTGAGCCGGCACGGGGTCACCCTCGAAGAGATCGAGGGACTGATCGACGTGCTTCGGCGCACCGCCGAAGCCGAAGTCACGTGCGTGCTGAAGGAGGAGCCCGACGGCGCGATGCGCGTGAGCCTGCGCTCGCTCGACGATGTCGACGTCCGCGTCATCGCCGAGCGCGAGGGCGGCGGCGGCCACCGCTTCGCGGCCGGCTTCACCTCGACCGACTCCGCCGAGGCCATCGTCAACCGAATCCTCGCCGGGCTGCCCGAGACCAATTGACCCGCGACGGGCTCGTCGTTGTCGACAAGCCGGCCGCCCACACTTCGCACGACGTCGTGGCCCGGATCCGCCGGACCTTCGGCCAGCGGCGCGTTGGTCACGCCGGCACGCTCGATCCCGACGCCACCGGGGTGCTGGTCGTCGGGCTCGGTCGGGTCACGCGCCTTCTGCGCTTCGTGCAAACCTCCGACAAGGCGTACCGTACGGACGTCACCTTCGGGGTCGCGACGAGCACTCACGACGCGGCCGGCGACGTCCTCGACCGTGAGCCGATGCCGGTGTCACGTGGCGATGTCGAAGCCGCCGCCGGGCGGTTCCTGGGGGAGACCGATCAGCTGCCCCCCATGGTCTCGGCGGTGAAGATCGGCGGGCGGCGGCTACACGATCTCGCCCGGCGCGGGCAGGACGTGGAGCGGGTGCCGCGTCGGGTTCGCATCGATCGACTCGTCCTCGAAGAATTCGAGCCCGGGCCGTACCCGGTGGCGACGATGCTTGTCGAGTGTGGCTCGGGCACCTACATCCGCTCGCTGGCGGCTGACCTTGGCGCCGCGCTCGGGGGTTGCGCGCACGTGTCGAAGCTGCGGCGGCTCCGCGTCGGGTCGTTCACGCTCGCCGAGGCCCGTCCGCTCGAGACCATCGAGGCGGCCCCCGACGCCGCCGTCCTCCCGCCCAGCGCGGCCGTCCGGGACCTTCCCGCCTTGCGCGTGATTGGCGCCGAAGCCCGCGGCGCCGCGCACGGCGTCGTCTTTCCCGCTCGCCTGGTCGAGGGGGCCGAGAGTAGCGATGGCCCGTTCGCGGTCGTCGACGGCGACGGAACGCTGCTCGGCGTCTACGAGCGCCACGGCGCGGCACTGAAGCCCGCGGTCGTGGTCGCGCCGACGGCAGCCCCCGCCGAGGGGTAGGAAGACGGAATGCAGGTCGTCTCGGCGCCCGCGCCGGTCCCCGGTGACCATTCCGGCGCGGCCGTCACCATCGGAGCCTACGACGGTGTCCACCGCGGCCACGTCGCGGTGCTGCGGCTCGTGCGCGAGCTGGCCGACGCCCGCGGGCTCGCGTCGGTCTGTGTGACCTTCGACCGCCACCCGGCCGAGGTCGTTCGACCGGAGTCGGCCCCGAAGCTCCTCACGACGCTCGAGCAGAAACTCGAGCTGCTCGCCGCCACCGGCCACGTCGACATCTGTTACGTCCTGACGTTCGACGAGGCCCGCAGCCGGGAGCCGGCGGAAGAGTTCGTGCGAGAGGTTCTCGTCGAGGTCCTGCAGGCGCGGGTCGTCGTGGTCGGCGCCGATTTTCACTTCGGCCACCGCCGCGGTGGCAATGTCCCGCTGCTCGAGCGCATGGGTGGCGATCTCGGTTTCGAGGTCGTCGGGCTCGGGCTGGTGGCGGTGCCGGGCGATCCTGCGGGGACCGTGTACTCGTCGACCGGGATCCGCGAGCTCCTCGCCAAGGGGGGCGTCGCCGAAGCCCGGCAGCTTCTCGGGCGGCCCCACGAAGTGCGCGGCGTGGTGGAGCACGGCGATGAGCGGGGCCGTGAGCTCGGGTTCCCGACCGCGAACCTGGCGGTCCCGCCGTGCATCTGTGTCCCGGCCGAGGGCGTGTACGCGGGCACATGCGTGCTCCCGGACGGAAGCGAACACCCCTCCGCGATCTCGTTCGGCCGGCGCCCGACGTTCTACCAAGACGCCGAGGTGCCGCTGCTGGAGGCGTTCGTGCTCGACTTCGCGGGCGACCTCTACGGCGAGCCGGTCAAAGTCCGCTTCCTCGATTGGCTCCACGGCCAGGAACGATTCGACGGCGTCGACGCGCTCATCGCCCAGCTCGACTCGGATGTCGAGGCGACGCGTGCGATCAACGCGCGGTGAATCCCTGGATTCAGGCCCGATGCCTGGCGGGAGCTCGCTGGCCACTGCCGTAAATGAAGGCCCACTCCGTCTGACTGACCTGTGCGGACCAGCCGAGTGCCGCGAGCCGGGACTCCAGTCGCGGGGGCGCCCAGAACACTTTCACGATCTTGAACATCCGCCCATCCGCCAGCCTTCGAATGCTTGTGCCTTCCTCGAGATCCGTGACGCCATCGACGCCCTCCACGGCAATGCCGTCATGAGCGAACCGCCGCCCCGACACCGGCAGCTCCGGGCGGGGGACGGCGCTATCGACGAAGAAGAAGCGGCCGCCGGGGGCCATTGCGCTGTCGACGAGCTCCCAGAACCTCTGGAACCGCGCGATCGGGACGTGGCTGAGCCAGAACGCGAAGCTGACCACGTCATAGAGTCGATCGGGTTCCCAGGCAAACACGTCGGCCTCGACGTAGTCGATCAGGACCGTACACGCGGCGAGCCTCGTCCGATTGACGGCCAGCGCTTCGGGAGAAGAGTCAAGAGCAGTAATGCGATCCGCATATCGAGCAAGCACCGCTGTCGAGCTACCTGTTCCCGCAGCGATCTCCAGCACATCACCTCGGGGCGCGAACGCATCGAGCGCGTTGTAGAGACTCGCGATCTCGATCTGCCACCGGCGATTGAACTCTTCACCGCCTCTGTGC
Source organism: Acidimicrobiia bacterium (assembly GCA_050743285.1). Taxonomy (GTDB): domain Bacteria; phylum Actinomycetota; class Acidimicrobiia; order IMCC26256; family JACDBD01; genus JBOGFL01. Next base: position 311 of record JBOGFL010000071.1, on the reverse strand, counting down.
GGCCCTTCGCGGAACCACGCTTCGTCGTACTCGGGCGCCCGTGCCCGGTAGTACGCGATCTGCTCGGACAGCAGAGACTCGATTTCAGCGCTGTCCATCAAGAGACAAGCTACGCACAGACGCGGTCCCGCGTTTGTGCGATCGACGAGTTCACGAGTTCCCCTTGCGTTGGCGCGGATCCAGCGAATCGCGTCGCGTGCTGCTGGTATCGAGTGATGCGAACGACACACCGCCAGCGCTACGATCGAGGGCGGTCAGGGGCCTCGATCGCACAACGCGGCACAACGAGAGCGACTCGGCCTACCCGTCGT
>JBOGFL010000070.1:0-1965 GCA_050743285.1 Acidimicrobiia bacterium | reverse complement strand
GTGCTCGACCCGCAGCCATTCCGGGAGCAGCCGTAGCCGCCGGCCGTCGACCAGGGGCCAGTCGGTGCGGACCTGCAGCACGCGCTCGTCTTCCGTGCGAGCCAGCTCGAACAGGATCAGACGCCCGACGCTTCGAGCCAGGATGCTGCTGCGTCCGGTCGACACGCCGACCCCGAGCGCCTCTCCCAGAGGCGCCAATGGAACGTGGACCGGGCGCAACGTTTCCCGGGCTTGGCCGGCGACCTTGGCCAGCGTGCGACCAAGCAGGAAGCTGGTCGGCCCCAAGAACGGCAAGATGTACCGCCCGGCGTATTCCGATGCGGCCGGGACGGCTGGCCCTCTCGTCGGCCACCAGTCCACCGCGAGCTCGTAGTGACCAACAACGATTCGCCGGCCTGCTTCGCACGCCTCTTGTCGAGCCTGCATGCCGCTCGGTCCTCTCGGCGTCGAGAACGGCGGCGGCGCCAGTGCCGCTTCCCCAACCGACACCGACGCCACCGCGCTGACCGCCAGCGTATTGCCGGTCGCCTCTCTTTGTCAAGTCACATGATACTTGACACACAGCATCATCACCGACCGGCAACTGTGTCTTCGTGCGCGTCACAGGCTGTGGGGTCGTTGCAGTCGCTGGCGGCGTCGAGTCGTGATGTAAACGAGATTGGTCGGGCTCACGCCGGCGAGGCGAGCGATCTCGGCCAAGGAATGGGTGGGACTCAGGTCGTCGACGAGCTGCTTGATGAGCCGGTCGCGATCATCGGCAGCCTCCCACGCTCGGCGTGTCCACTCGCGCACGGAAGCCTCCGCTCGACTCCCCTGCCCGCGCCGTCCTCTGCCGCTCGCGCTGGTGCGACGCAGGACCTCTTGCACGCCTTCGGCACTTATCCGGGCCGCGTCAGCTATCGCTCGAAGCGTCGCGCCCTCAGCACGCATCGCCGCGATCCACTCGTCACGCTTGTCCATCGCTCGTGCCAAGCGTCGGTTCGCCGCCTGCAATTCCGCGTCCATGCTCACGTTGGCTGTCACCTTCACGCCTTGCCGGAGCCCACCGGGGACAAGAGCGGAGGAAGCGTCTCGGCCACATTCTCCCTCTTCGCATCCCACAGACCGAGACTCTTGGCATCGCCTCTGGAAGCAACCAACGTGCCCCCCCCTGGCCCGGGCTCAACGAGTCGCGCGACCCGGCACTGTACGCCAAGAAGCATCAGAGTCTCGACTTCAGAGAGTGGTCAGCCAACTACTTTCGGCGTTGCCCTTGGCGCCCTCGCGTGGTTAGCTCGCGATGCCGAGGTCGGCTCCGGCCACCACACCGGCCTCCAGAGCACGGCGACGTGGCGGCTGCAAATTTCGTGTCCCCATCCACACCTTTCGGTACTTGGTGAGGGGCAGGAGGTGAGCAGTGCGGCGAGAGCGTGACGAACGGCCAACAGCCGAGCAGTCGGCGGGGCGCGCCGAAACCCGAGCCACCCAGCGTCCCGGACTTATCTCCTTGGCTCTGGCCTTGATGCTGCTGACTTACGCGTGCGACTCGAGCGCCAACAGCACGAGCAACGACGGCGATTCCGGCCGGGCCACGACCTCGACGATCGAGGTCGATTGGTCCCGCGACCAGCAGGCAGCGCTCGATGCGTACCAGGGCTACCTCAGGGTCATCGATGAGGCATTGACAGACCCGCTTGACCCTGCTGGATCAGGACTTGAACGGTACGCGGTTCCGGACGCCGCAAATGATGTTCGACTGCGCGTCGCCGCGTTTCAACAGTTGGGACGCGCTGTTCGGCCGCAGACCCATTTCGAGCCCGACAGCGTCGAAGTGATGGGCAACGACGCCACGATCATTGGATGCCTGTCTGACTTCGGGATCGTCTACGACGTGGCTACGGGCGCGGTCGTTGATGACGACCGCGTTCAACACCTCGCGACGACCACGTTGGTGCTCGAGGGCGATGAATGGAAGGTGACCGGTAG
>JBOGFL010000069.1:0-7737 GCA_050743285.1 Acidimicrobiia bacterium | reverse complement strand
CCCTCGGGCTCCTCATCGGGGGCGGCCTCGCCGAGGTGGTCGGATGGCGCACGCCGTTCTTCGTGATGGCTTTCGCCGGTGTCGGCATCACGATCCTGTGCGCGACGCTCCGCGAGCCGCCCCGCGGCGCGCTCGACGCCGAGCGCTCCACCGATCTCGACGGCCTCGAGCTAGCGGGCGATCGCCCCCGCACCGACTGGCGCACGTACACGAGGGAAGTGTGCGACCTCCTGCGCATTCCCACCGTGCGATACCTCTTCATCGGGGTGCCGATCACGTTCATCGGCTTCAACGGGGTCGCGTTCTGGCTGCCCACGTTCTTCGAGCGCACCCACGACCTCGGTGAGGGCGCGGCCGGCGCGCTCACCGGGGCGGTGGGCCTCGTCGCCGCGCTGGGCGGCGCGCTCGTCGGCGGGATCTGGGGCGACCGCGCCCACCGGCGGGGGCCGACCGGCCGCATCTCGATCGTCGGCTTCAGCGTGGTGGCGGGCGGCGTGATCCTCATCATCGGCATGGCGGTCCCCGTCCTCGCGCTCCAGGTGCTGGTCGTCGGCGCAGGTGCGTTCGCGCTGATGCTGTCGACGCCGAACACCGCCGCCGCCACCGCGGAGGTGCTGCCGCCGGCCCGGCGCGGCGCAGGATTCGCGATCCTCAACGTGCTGATACTCGTCGGCGCCGCCTTCGGACCGCTGCTCATCGGCGCCGTCTCCGAGCTCACCAGTTCATTGCGGCTGGCGATGATGATCGCGTTCACGCCGACCGTGCCGGGCAGCCTGGTCGTGCTCCGGGCCCGGGCCACCGCCGCCGCTGATGCCGCCCGCGTCAGCGAGATCCGCCGCTAGCCTCCCCGGCGAATACCGGGATGGACCAGCTCCGCGACAAGACCGCCGTCATCACCGGCGGAGCCAGCGGCATCGGCTTCGCCCTCGCCGAGCGCTTCGCGGCCGAGGGCATGCGCCTGGTGCTGGCCGACATCGAAGAGGTCGCGCTCGAGGGCGCGGCCAAGCGCATCGCCGACGCCGACGCCGAGGTGCTGGCGGTGCCGACCGACGTCGCTGACGCCGACGCCGTCGACGCCCTCGCCACCGCGACGTTCGAAAGGTTCGGGACCGCCCACGTCGTCTGCAACAACGCCGGTGTCGTCAGTGGCGGCCCGGCGTGGGAGATCCCACTCGCCGAGTGGGAGTGGATCCTGGGTGTGAACCTCGAAGGGGTGGTCCACGGGATCCGTTCCTTCGTTCCCCGATTGATCGAACAGGGCGAGGGTCACGTGGTGAACACCGCGTCGATCGCCGGCATCGGCCCGCTACCGTTCGTCGCGCCCTACAACGCGACCAAACACGCGGTGGTCGGCATCTCCGCGTCGATGTACCACGAGCTCGCGCTGATCGGCTCACCGGTGGGCGTCACCGTGTTGTGCCCGGGCTTCGTGCCGACGAAGCTGCTCGACGCCGGACGCAACTGGCCCGAGCGGCTCGGCCCGCGGCGAGAGGTCGACGACGACCCCATCGGGCAGTTCGTGTCGGACCTTGCCCAGTCGATGATGGACGTCGGACCGCCGCTGACGGTCCTGAGCGAGAAGGTCGTCGACGCGATCGAGAACCGGCGGTTCCTCGTCACCACCGACGAGGAGCTGGCGCGCAAGCAGGTGCTCTCGCGACTCGAGGAGATCGACGGCGCCGACCCCGTGCTCCCGGAGTTCGCCCCTTAACGAGCGCGCCGGCGGAGCTTGTAGCGCGCCAGATCCTCGACCCGCGCCATGTGCTCGGGCGAGTGCTTGAACCGCGGTGCGATGTCGTCCGGCGTCGCGCCTTCGTCCCGCCACGCCAGCACCCGCCGCTCGAGGGGCCGCAGGTCCCCGCCGTCAGGGGTGTCGGCGGACGGGTGGCGGGCGATGCGGGCGAGGTCGGCGACCCGCCGGATGTGGGCGGGGCTGCGGTGGAAGCGGCGCCCGATCTCGGCGTCGTCCTGCCCTTCGGCCCGCATTCGGAGCACCCGCCGCTCGAGGGGTCGCAGGTCGTCCGATTCGGCCATTCCCCCAGGCTACGCCTCCTGCCGGACTGGGAGAACCGGCACCGGGCGAGGCGGTGACCGCCATCGCCTCCTGGCTGGCCGTCACACTTGCGCCCGCGCCGCCGGATGCGTAAGTATCACCTTACCAATACCAGGCCGACGATCTTCTCAGGAGGTCACGATGCCCGACCGCAAATCCCACGACCCCGGCACCCCTTCGTGGGTCGACCTGACCACGACCGATGTCGACGCGGCCAAGAGCTTCTACGCGGATGTGTTCGGCTGGAAGTACGACGACCAGGACGCCGACGACGGCATGGTCTACACGATGGCCCAGCGCGACGGGAAGGCCGCGGCCGGCCTCTCCAAGCAGCCCGAGATGATGGCGCAGTCCGGCGCACCGCCGCTGTGGAACACGTACGTGACCGTCGCTGACGTCGACGCGTCGACCGGCAAGGTCGGTGGCGCCGGCGGCACCGTGGTCATGCAGCCGATGGACGTCATGGACGCCGGCCGCATGGCCGTCGCCACCGACCCGACCGGTGCGTTTCTCCATGTTCTGGCAGCCCAAGGACAGCATCGGCGCAGAGGTCGTCAACGAGCATGGCGCGCTGACGTGGAACGAGCTCCACACGCCCGAGGTCGACGCGGCGGCCGCCTTCTACTCGAAGCTGTTCGGCTGGAAGGCGAACAAGATGGACATGGAGGGCATGAGCTACACGATGTTCGAGCTCAACGGCCGCGGCATCGGCGGCGCCATGCTCCCGCCGATGGAGGGCATTCCCGCCCACTGGCAGGTGTACTTCTCCGTCGACGACACCGACAAGGCGGTCGCGACTGCCAAGAAGAGCGGCGGGACCGTTCTCGCCGACGCTGTGGACCTGCCCGACGTCGGCCGCATGGCCGCGCTGATGGACCCGCAGGGTGCGGCGTTCTCGGTGATCAAGTCCGCCAGCCCGACCGACTGAGCTCGCTGCACGTTTCGGCGTCGCAGGATGGGAGCAACACCGCGTGCTGCGACGCCAGACGTGGGCGGAGTCAGAGCATCTCGTCGACGATGCTCGAGATCTCGCCTTCGTCGGCGAAGACAGCGCCCCCGTCCTTCTCGAGGTTCTTGATGGCGCCGGCGTTGTCGACATCAAGAGCTACTTCGACAGCACTCCTGACGCGGACCAACGGGACGAGCTGATCAGGCGCTGGGCTCGGAGCCGACCACTGAAACGAACGACACGCAGGCGCCGGGCGCGCCACCCAGGTTGTGGGTCAGGCCGAGCTTCTTGCCGTTGGCGATCTGGCGCTCGCCCGCCTCGGCGCGCAGCTGGAGCCAGCATTCGAACAGCATCCGGAGACCCGAGGCGCCGATCGGGTGGCCGAACGACTTGAGCCCTCCGTCGGCGTTGACCGCCAGCTCGCCGTCGAGGTCGAAGGTGCCCGCGAGCACCTCCTTCCAGGCCATGCCCCGCTCGGCGAAGCCGAGGTCCTCCATGAGGACGAGCTCTGTGGGTGTGAAGCAGTCGTGCACCTCGGCCAGAGCCAACTCGGCGCGGGGGTCGGTGACGCCCGCCTGCTGGTACGCGTCCCGACCCGACGCCACCACCTCGGGGAACGAGGTGTAGTCGTAGGACGGGTCGATGGGGCCGTCACCCGGGCCGGCCACGAACGAAAGCCCCTTCACGTAGATCGGGTTGTCGGTGTAGCGGTGCGCGTCCTCGGTACGGACGATGACCGCGGCCGCCGACCCGTCGCTCACGCCCGAGCAATCGAAGATGCCGAGGGGCCCCGCGATCAAAGGCGAGCAGGCGATGACCTCCTTGGCCACTTCCTTCTTGAACTGGGCGCGGGAGTTCAGCGCGCCGTTCTTGTGGTTCTTCCACGCGATGCGGGTAAGCACCTCCTTCATCTCCTCGTCGTCGACGCCGTACTTCTTGGCGTAGGCGGGTGCGAGGAGGCTGAACATCGCGGGCGCGGTCATCGACACCGAGGTGCCGTCACCCGGAGGCGCAGCGCCGACCAGACCCGAGAAACCGGAGTCCTTGAGCTTCTCGACGCCGACCGCCATCACCATGTCGTAAGCACCGGACGCGACCGCGTAGCACGCGTTGCGGAACGCCTCGGAGCCGGTCGCGCACATGTTCTCGAGCCGGCTGACCGGCTTGTAGTCGAGATGGAGGGGCTGGGAGAGGGTGAGCCCGCTGATCCCCGAGCCCATGGTGCCGAGCCAGTAGGCGTCGACGTCGTCGCGGGTGACGCCGGCGGAGGCCATGGCCTCGGTGGTGGAGTCGATGACGAGATCGTCAGTGCTCTTGTCCCAGTGCTCACCGAAGGGCGTGCAGCCCATCCCGATGATGGAAACGCGGTCCCGGATCCCGTGGGATGACATGGGTTCTCCTATTCCCCGGTGGCGGCCCGCCCCGGGCGGGCCTTCCAGAAGTAATTGTGCACCCCGGCCGCGGTCATGATGCGCCGGAAGGTCATCTCGACCCGATTTCCGATGGCAACGGTACCGGGATCGACGTCGGTCAACTCGCACTGGTAGCGACCGCCACCGTCGAAGTCGATGACCCCGACCACCACCGGCGGATTCAACGAAGGGGCGAGACGGTCGACCGTGTATGTGGCGATCGTGCCGGGGACGTCGGCCAGGGTCTCCTTGTCCATCTGGTCGGCGGTGTGGCAGCTCACGCACACGCGGGCGGGCGGCAGGTTGCGGGTACCGCACACCCGGCACTTGCTCCCGACGAAGGCGAACTTCCACCCCTCGGTGCGCAGCGCGGGCGGTGCCGCGGGCGGGATGGGGTCGGGGCGGCGCGGCGGCTCCCGGTGCAGATGCCCCCGCCACGTGAGATACGTGTCGTAGGCGAGATCGTCGCGGCCGCTTTCGATCTGCTCGGCGACCGTCGGGCTGGCCCGGTGGGTGGACAGCGCGTCACTGGTGCGGAACAGAACGACGTCAGCGCCGTCGGCGAGAACGACCACCGCGATGAGGCGGTCGGGCTCGGCCCGGTCAAGTACCGACGCGAGGAGCACGCCCGAGTGCGCGGTGCCGGTGTTGCCCACTGTCGCCGAGAGATCGTCGACGAGCGCTTCGGGTCGGGTCCCGAGGCCCTTGGCCACGCGTCGTACCGCGCGGGTCTGCAGTCCTGCCACCACGAGGTGATCGACGGCGTCGGGCGTGACGCCGGCGTTCTTCATCGCGTCGGCGAACGCCTGCTCTGCGAGCGGCACGTAGGCGTGCTCGCCGAACCGTTCTTCCCACACGTGGGAACCGGGCTCGCCCGGGATGCGCCAGCGGTCGAGGAACTCGCCGGTCGCCGACGCGGTGCCGAGGTGCTCGGCCAGCACCGGACCGTGCTCGTCGCGGCCCATCACGAACGCGGCGGCGGCGTCGCCGCCGTCGCGCTCGTCGGCGCCGCCGGCAAGACCGGTGCGGACATCGGCGCGCACGACCAGCGCGGGCACCCCCGACGTGAGTCCGGCCCGCATCACGCCCACGCCCGACCGCACCGAACCGACCATGTCGTAGGCCGCTACTGACGTGTCGAGGTCGAGGGCGGCGTGGATCGCGGTGGCGTTGGTCTTGTCGAGGTACGGCGGGTCGGCCGTCGCGAACAGCACCAGCTCCGGCGCGGGCCCGTCGGGCAGGCCGCGCATAGCGATGCGGGCGGCCTCCACGCCCATCGAGGTTGCGTCTTCGTCGTACGACGCCACCGCGCGTTCGCCGCCAAAGGGGGGAGTGCCGAGCGCGGCCGCGATCGCACCCCGCGGCAACCGAAAATAGGGGATGTACGCGCCGTAAGAAAGGATTCCTGTCGTCATGGTGAGCGCAGGGTATCTGCTTTTCGGGTCGCCTCCGCAGGCTCCGGCTCCCGTCGGCGACGGCCGCAACGCGCCCGCCGCCTTCCGCGTTCGCGACGGTGACAGACGGAGCGCGGCGGTAGCCTTCCCGCCGCGGGCTATGGCTTACGACGCCTTCATCTCCTACAGCCACGCGGCCGACGGCCGGCTCGCCCCCGCGGTGCAGGCGGCGCTCCCGCGCCTGGCCAAGCCCTGGTATCGCCGGCGCGCGCGGTTGAACGCGACCGTTCCGCTGCGACGTAGCGCGGCACGAGATCGTCCCGCTTGGCCGCGAAGTCTGTTGCCGCGTCGCTAGTGTCGCGCGCCGTGCGAATAGGAGTTTCCCTGCGCAGTGGCTACGGGATCCACGAAGCTCGCGCCGGCGCGCGCTGGATGATCGAGCGGGCCCGGGCCGCCCGCGATGCAAGCCTCGACTCGCTGTTCGTCGGAGACCACCACGGCGTGCCCGTCCCCTACTACCAAAACACTCCAATCATGGGACGGCTGCTCGCCGAGTGGAACGACAACCCGTCCGGCGTCCTGATGCTGCTCCCGCTCTGGAACCCGGTGCTGGCCGCAGAACAGATCGGGACGTTGGCGTCGATCGCCACCGGCCGGTTCATCCTCCAGTGCGCAGTCGGCGGCGGCAAGGAGCAGTTCGATGCGGTCGGTGCCGACATCCGACGCCGGCCGTCACTCTTCGAGGCCGGACTCGACGTCGTGCGCCGCCTCCTCGCCGGAGAGCAGGTGGCGGCGGAGGCGCCTCACCGCGTCGGGCCGCTGCGCATCGCGCCGATCCCGCCCGAGCCCCTCGAGGTCTGGATCGGTGGCCACGCCCAACCCGCGGTCGACCGGGCCGCCCGGCTCGGTGACGGCTGGCTCGCCGGGCCTGAGGCGTCGTACGCAGAGGCAGACGAGCTGATCGCCAGGTACCGCGACGCCTGTGGCCGGCACGACCGGGCGCCGACCGCGGTGGCGATCCGCCGGGACGTCCACGTCGGGGCCGACGACGCCGACGCCGAGCGAGTGGCCGGTCCGATCCTCGCGGCCGGCTACCGCGGGTTCGGGCCCGGCGTGTGCGTGGTCGGCGGGCCCGAGCGGGTGACCGACGAGCTGCGCGGGTTCGCCGAACTCGGCTTCACCGATGTGATCCTCCGGCACCTAGCCGACGAACAAGCGGAGGTGTTGGCGTCGTACGAGCGCCTGGCCTCGGTCAGGGCATCGCTCACCGACGCATAGCTCCACAGGGTAAGAGGAGAGGGCGAGCGAGCGACAGGGGCGGGAGATGACGAGGACGTTCGAGCGTTTTGCCGGATGATGCGCCGTGCTCACAGCGCTGGCCGGCGTGTCCATCTTCCAGTAGGCGACGCGCTCGCCCACGGTGTCGCGTCGAGCCGCCATTCGTACGGAGCGTCGGCCCCGAGGCCAGGCCTCATCGAGATGCGGTCAGAAGTCGCGATCAATCGACACTCACTGACCCGACGTCGGCGGCCGCTCTATACAGAGCCGGACCGCCTGGTCGCGGGACACCAGCTCGAAGCGTAGGGTCATCGGCCCGGCCATCGGTACGAGTCGCCTGCCGTGCTCCTCGTTGATCGGGATCCGGCGCGACTGGACACCCTCGTCGGTGACGTACACGACGAACACGCGACTTCCTTCGAATCGCAGCCCCTGGAGCCAGTCCAAGCGGACTCGGACCGGTGCGTCGACGGTTCGGCAAGGAGCGTCTCCGGCAACCCTCCCCTGGTGGAGCCCGAGCACGAGTGTGGCGGTCGCAGCCTGGGTGGGGCGACAGATCGCGCGGCAGATCTCGTGCGATCGGCACCCGAGGCATGGTCAGGATCAGGGAGCGATTGAAGGCCTGCACGTTCGACCATTGCCTGCGGTGCT
>JBOGFL010000068.1:0-3523 GCA_050743285.1 Acidimicrobiia bacterium | reverse complement strand
GATCAGCTCGGCGGTCTCGCCGAAGTTGTAGCCGGCCTTGAAGGCGGCGAGGTTCGCGTCACGAACCTGTTCCCGCGTGGCGAACTTCTCTTCGATCCAGTCGTAGGTCGGCTGGGTGGGGCGCGTGTACATCCACGAGATGACGCCGAGGGCGAAGAAGTTCTTCGAGCGCTCGGCGTCACGCGGCTTGACGCCGAGCTCCTTGGTGGCTTCGAGCGTGATCGAGGTCATCGGAACCGGGTACACGCGGTACGCGGAGAGCGTGCCGTCGTCGAGCGGGTTGGCCGCGTACCCGGCCTTCTCGAGGTTGCGCGGCTCGAATGCGTCGACATTGGCGATGATCGACGCGCCGGGCGGCAGGTCGCGCAGGTTCGCCTTCAGCGCCGCCGGGTTCATCGCGACGAGGAGGTTGGGCACGTCGCCGGGTGTGAGGATGTCGAAGTCGGCGAAGTGCACCTGGAACGACGAAACCCCCGCAATGGTGCCGGCGGGGGCTCGGATCTCGGCCGGGAAGTCGGGCAGCGTGGCGAGGTCGTTGCCGAAGACGGCGCTGACGTCGGTGATGCGGTCCCCTACCAGCTGCATCCCGTCGCCGGAGTCGCCTGCGAAGCGGATCACTACCTCGTCGACGGTCTCCGGCCGCTTCGTTGCGGCGGTGTCGGTCACGCGGGGTCCTTTCGTGTTCTGCCCGTGATGATAGGCATCCGCGACGCGCGAAACCGGACCGATGCGGGCCGGAGCCGACCGCGCCGGGATGCGACGGGGGGCGGGCGGCCGTATCCTCGCACCGATCGGAAAGGAGTCGACGATGACCCTCGGGTACGACCAGAACCTCTACATCCTTGCTTTCGACCATCGGGGCTCGTTCGAGAAGATGTTCGGCGTCAAGGGAACGCCCAGCGACGACGAGGTGGCCCGGATCCGCGACGGCAAGGCGGTCATCTTCGAGGGCTTCTCCAAGGCAATCTCCGAGGGTGCCCCGCCCGACGCCGCCGGCGTGCTCACCGACGAGCAGTACGGCGCCGACCTCGCCCGAAAGGCGAAGGCGAACGGCTGGACGCTCGCCATGCCGGTGGAGAAGAGCGGGATCGACTACTTCGACTTCGAGTACGGCGCCGACTTTGGTGCCCACATCGAGGAGTTCGACCCGACCTTCTCGAAGATTCTGGTTCGGTACAACCCGGACGGGTCGGCGGAGGACAACGAGAAGTCTCGGACGGGGCTCAAGAAGCTCAACGATTGGCTCAAGGAGAAGGACCGCAAGTTCCTCTTCGAGCTGTTGGTGCCGGCCGAGGACGCGCAACTGGCGTCAGTGGCCGGCGACTCCGACCGCTACGACGCTGAGGTCCGTCCCGGGCTGATGCGCACCGCGATCGCCGAGCTCCAGGATGCGGGCATCGAGCCCGACGTGTGGAAGATCGAGGGAATCGACACTCGCGGGGACTGCGACGAGATCGCAGCTCAGGCTCGCAGCGGTGGGCGCGACCACGTCGGCTGCGTGGTGCTCGGGCGCGGCGCCGACTCGGCCAAGGTCGACCACTGGCTGCAGCAGGGCGCGGGACGGCCCGGCTACATCGGGTTCGCCATCGGCCGCACGATCTGGTCGGACGGCCTCGCCGGCTGGCGCGACGCCAAGCTGTCGCGGGAGGACGCCACCGCCCAGATTGCGGCCAACTATCTGTCGGCCATCAAGGTCTGGGACGCGGCGGGCGGCTGACACGACTCAGTCGAGCGGTTCGAGCATCTGGTCGACGCGGCGTCGGAGCGCCGCTCGGCGCCGGCGTCGGGACGGCGGGCGATGACCCCGGCTTCGACGTCGGTGCGCGACGCGGTGCCGCTGACCGGGTTGCGGTAGAAGCGGCGGCGCACCCGACCGACGACGAGGATCTCTTCGCCTACGTCGACGCCTCGACCCACGCCGGCGGCTCCCAGACCGTCACGGGAACCGAATCGGCCCGGCCCTCTTCCGGGCGAACCCGGATCGACAGGTTGGCCACGCGCTGTCCCGACGGAAGTTTGCGGATTTCAGGCGGCGCCGGGCACTCGCCCCAGAGCACCGCCAGGTTGACGGCCTCGGTTGCCATGTCACTTCCTCCTCGTGCGTGGTCGAACGACGGGGGAAGCGACTGATGTGATCGTACGGCCCGGGTGTGACAACTATCCGCGAGGAAGTGGCGCCTACCCGAGCGCGGCCCGGCGGGAAGCGGCGTCGGCGAAGCGGGGTTCGGCGCGGACGATGCGGTCGAAGAGCGCGCGGGCCCGGGGCAAGTCGCCGGCGCGTTCCTCGAGGTCGGCCAACGCGTACCAGAGGCGGAGGTGGTGCTCCTTGGGCCGCTTCACCTCGTCGTCCTTGCGGCGCAGCAGAGTCAGCGCCTCGTCGAGCTTCCCCTGGTCGGCGAGGGCGCCGGCGGCGACGATCCGGCCCTCGGTGGCGAGCGCGCCCGACGGGGGCGGAGAGGAGGTCTGCAGCTTCTGAAACCGCTCGGCCACCTTCTTCCAGTGGCGCTGGGCGCGGTAGCAGTCCATCAGGACGGGGACCTGGTCGATCGAGCCAGTGATCTTCGCGAAGTCTTCGAGCTCCTCGGCCGCGGCGCCGTAGCGGCCCTCGCGGTAGAGGGAGAGCCCGAGCAGCTCGCGCACCGCGGCCGCTTCGGGTAGCTGGTCGCGCAGTGGTTGGAGCGTCTTGACCGCTTCGCCGTCGCGGCCGGCGTCGTACGCCTCGGCGGCGCGCATCAGCTGCGCGTACTGCTGCTCGCCGTTCCTGCCGCCGAGGCGGAGGATCTCGGTGCGGGCGTCGTCGGTGCGCGCGGCCATCCGGGGCGGAGCGTACGACCCGCCGGCACCGTCCGGACGCGAGAACGAATCCGGCGGCGACCTACTCTCCCGGGGAGTCTCCCCCCAAGTACCATCGGCGCTGGCGGTCTTCACTTCCGTGTTCGGAATGGGAACGGGTGTTGCCCCGCCGCTCTAGCCACCGGAAATCTGTTTTCAACCGCCACTCGGGCGCTCCAGAGCGAGCACGGGCACGAGAACGGGTAGTGGATCTCAAGCCCTCGGCCGATTAGTACCGGTCGGCTCAACACGTCACCGTGCGTACACCTCCGGCCTATCAACCTGGTGTTCTACCAGGGGCCTTACCCGGTTGACCCGGTGGGAGATCTCATCTTGAGGCAGGCTTCGCGCTTAGATGCTTTCAGCGCTTATCCCGTCCGCAGGTCGCCAACCAGCCGTGCCCTTGGCAGGACAACTGGCACACGAGAGCTGCGTCCGTCCCGGTCCTCTCGTACTAGGGACAGCTCCCCTCAAATCTCCTACGCCCGCAACGGATAGGGACCGAACTGTCTCGCGACGTTCTAAACCCAGCTCGCGTACCGCTTTAATGGGCGAACAGCCCAACCCTTGGGAGATGCTTCACCCCCAGGATGCGACGAGCCGACATCGAGGTGCCAAACCTTGCCGTCGATGTGGACTCTTGGGCAAGATAAGCCTGTTATCCCCGGGGTACCTTTTATCCGTTGATCGA
>JBOGFL010000067.1:0-2796 GCA_050743285.1 Acidimicrobiia bacterium | reverse complement strand
GATTGCTGTCGCCAGCAACGCGCTCCGCGAGCTGGCGAAAAACGACGTGAGCCTCGACGTCCAAGGTGCGGGCCAACTGACGCGCGGCCTCGATGGTCAATGCGGCCTGCGCTCGTAGCAGCTCGGCCAGATACGCGTGATCCTCGGCACCGCGACGTGCGGTCGCGTCGATCGCGGCCGGGAGTCCCGGGTCGGCTCCGAGCAGCGCGGCGGCGATGGCCCGCGCGGCTTCGACCGCACGCGGGTCGACACTCGGGCCCCTTCGCGCACCGATCAGGAGAACCGAACATCAACCGTCTGAGCCGGTGATGCCCACGGAGCGGTACCTCGGCGCGCCGCGTGACTGCCTCGCGGCCAGCCGCCTGTGCCTCGCGCCCGCATCAATGCCCAGACGGGCAGATGTTGAAGTGCGAGCCCGGCGAGCCGAGGATCAGCTGCTGGGTTCACTCTGTTCCGTTCCCCTCGGTCGCGATCCAGTCTCACTCTGCGAGATTGCTGAACACGCGACGTAGGGTGGCGTAGATATTTCGCAGCGACACGGTGTACCGGAAGGTGCGTGTCGCCCTCAGGGCGTACAGTTCGGTGCGAACGCGGTGAGTCTCGGCAAGCGCTCGCGTAGTTCGCAGCTGCGCAGCGTTGAGGTCATCACCGAGTGCGGCAATGCTCTCGTCGGCGATCGCAGCCTGATCCTGCGCGTAGCGGGCTATTGCGCATGCGCGTGCCACATTCTCGAAGAGCTGGTCGCGTTCCTGTTGCGCGTGGGTGAGCGCGTCCTCCAGGCTCTTTGCCAACTGTTGTGCATGGTCGACCTGGTGCGCCCACGCGTACGGGACGAAGTCGTCGAACACGTTGGCGGGGATCGCGAGCGTCTGCAAGAGCGCGGGCTCGTCGGCCTGCGCATAGAAACGGTTGAGCCCGTCGAACATGGCGAACCGGTAACCCACTTCGACGAGCATCGGCTCCCAGTCCTCGTGGGAGGGTTCGTCGGACTTCGGCACGGTTGCTTCCATGACCACGACCCGGGGCCTGAAGTTGCACCAGTCGGCCCCGGCGAGCACCTCGCGCTCGAAACCCTCGACGTCCACCTTGAGGAAGTCGACCGGACCCGCAACGTGGTCGGCCACGACCTGCGCGAGCGTCCAGATGGGCACCTCGATCGGAGTGAACTCCTGGCCGTCGGCCCCGTAGCGCTCAGCGAGCTCGGGCACCATCGTGGACGCGCCGCGGTCGATTGGAGCATCGGGGCCCGGCCGCTCCCACTTGTCGGCCGGCTCGACGAACAGCTTCCCCAGCCCGGCCGCCGCACCGAGCGCGACCCGCAGATTCGTGTCAGCCGGCCGTGCCGCGCAAAGGCGCCCGTGTTCACGCGGGAGCGGTTCCACGTTCACGCCCCGCCACCCCCGCTCGGCGAACGCCGCAGTGACCGAATCCAATACGGGATCACCGGCGCCGACGTCCACCCAGAAGCCCCCCCGGTCGTCAGGGCGTAGGGCGCGGGCAAGCACCACATCCTCCTGGTTTTGCGCATACGACACGAACGGATCACGGCTCATCTATCGGCTCCCGCACCGGTCACAGCGGCAAACCGTTCGCCGAACCAGGCCACGGTCGCGTCGTGTATGGCGGTAACGCTCGCTCGCGCCCTACGCCCGAGCTCCCCGGCGACATCTGGGTGGTCGTAGAGGGGTCGCATCGCGCCGGCCCCGGCGTCCAGATCGGGCGTGGCCCAGCACCCGTCGGGTGGATACGGCTCGGCACCTGCCTCGACCTCGCCGAGCTCGAGGTCGGGAATCTGATGGAACGGGGGATCGGAGAGGCCGGCGCCCCGCTGGTCGAAGCGAATGAGCCGTGAGAACGAAGCGACACGAGGGTTGAACTCTGCCCGACGGGGAGCTCTCAGGTCGCCTCGACGTGGCTCAGCTCGTCGTCGACCAGGAGAATTCGAGTGCAGCGTCGCCGACCACCTCATGAGCGATGTGCCGCCAGCCCTCCTTGCGTACCTCGTCTCAAGCAGAACCACGTCGACCGAGGGTCACAGCCGACAATACCCCCGCGCAATCTCGAACCGCTCGGTGCGGGTTGTGGCCTGACAAGTCGTTCGTCCCCGAACCGCGGGCGCCGGCGAGTCCCCGGACGCGAATCGTGAACTGGACCATCATGGTGCCCGCTGGTGGTCGGGTGATACCGGGGGATATCTGACCAGCTGTCGCCGGCTCAACGAGCGTGACAAGACTGTGCGCGGTGCCGCGATCGGCGCGGAACGGGGATCTTGAGGGGTGACCGCGGCGAACCGAGACGTGGTGCTAGCCGGCGCGGTGTCGCTCTCGGGGCGCTACGCATTTCAGGGGTTTCGTGCCAGCGCGGGTCTGCAGCAGGCCGTTGCCGACGTGCGCAGCGCGGGAGGCCTGGCGTTGGGGGGCCGACGCGTCGTGCCCGAGGTGGTGATCCTCGACGACGGCGGCACCCGCGCCGGTGTGCGTCGGGCCCTCGACGCGCTGGGCGGGGCGGAGCTGATCGTCGGCCCGTACGGGAGCGATCTGGTCCACGAAGCCGGTCGGTGGGCTGGGAAGCGGGGACGGGTCCTGTGGAACCACGGGGGAAGCGCCGATGAGGTCGAGCGCGTGCCGGGTGTGGTGTCGGTCGCGTCGCCCGCGAGTCGGTACCTGGCCGCCGTCCTCGAGGCCGTGGCGGCGTCTGTGCATCCGGGACGGGTGCTCCTGGCGGTCGGCAGAGGCCGGTTCGGGCAAGCCGCGGCGCAGGGCGCACAGGACACAGCTGCGCGGCTCGGGATACCGG
>JBOGFL010000066.1:0-2601 GCA_050743285.1 Acidimicrobiia bacterium | reverse complement strand
CGTCGATCATCTTCGTACCGCTGCCGTCGCCGGCGGCGGTCTCGCGCGCCCAGTCGAGCGCCGATTCCCACAGCCGGAAGGCGATCGCGGTGTTGGCGGCGAGCCCGACCCGCTCGTGGTTGAGTTGGTTTGTGATGAGTCGCCAGCCCGCGTTCACGTCACCGACCAGGTTGTCCTTCGGAACTCGCACGTCGTCGTAATAGGTCGCGGTGGTGGTGTTGCTGCCGACGGTCACGATCGGCGTCCACTTGAACCCGGGCGTGTCGGTCGGGACGATGATCATCGAGATGCCCTTGTGTTTGGGCGCGTCGGGATCGGTGCGACACGCGAGCCAGATGTAGTCGGCCTGGTTGGCGCCGCTGGTGAACACCTTGTTGCCGTTGATCACCCACTCCTCGCCGTCGAGCACGGCGCGGGTGCGCAGGGAGGCGAGGTCGGTCCCGGACTCGGGCTCGGTGTAGCCGATGGCGAAGTGGATCTCGCCGGCCAGGATGCCGGGCAGGAACTTCTTCTTTTGTGCCTCGGAGCCGAACGCCATCAGGGTCGGGCCGACGGTGTTGAGGGTGACGAACGGGAACGGGGCCCCGGCCCGCGACACCTCGAAGAAGAAGATGAACTGGTCGATGGCCGAGCGGCCCTGCCCGCCGTACTCCTCGGGCCAGCCGATGCCGAGCCACCCGTCGGCGCCCATCTGGCGCACGATTTCGACGTAGGCCGGGCTGCCCTCGCCGGGCTGACCCAGCTCCTCTCTTACTGCGGGCGTGAGCAGGCGATCGAAGTACGCCCGCAGCTCCTTGCGGAGCGCCTGCTGTTCATCGGTCTCGGCCAGAAACATAGAACGGGTTCTAAATCTACAGGCGCGGGTCGGGCCATGCCGCCGGCCGCCGCGGCCATCGGCGGGCGTCGGGCGCGAGCGCGTGAAAGCGAAGGAGCACGGTCAAACCAGGTGGGTGCCAATGACGCGGGCGGCGGCGAGGCGGTCGATCTCGTCGGTGGTCGAGCCGAGTTCGCGCTCGAGGATGTCCGTGTTGTGCTGGCCGAGTGACGGCGGCCCGCTGCGGTGGTGGGAGGAGAGAAAGGAGAAGCGCGTCGGCCAGCCCGGGTATTTCCGGGTGCCGGTGCGGAGGTGATCGAGGGGCTGGAAGTAGCCGCGATCGGCGAGCTGGGGATCGTCGTACATGGCGTGGGGGAGCAGGAGACCGGCGACCGGGAGTCCGATGGGCCGGAGCCGGTCGACCACCTCGTCGGGTGACTGCGGCCTGGTCCACGACGAGATCATCTCGTCGAGCTCGTCGTGGCGCTCGTGCCGGGCGCCAACGTCGAGATCGGCCCGACCTTTCGCGCCGATCTCGCGGGCGAGGTCGCGCCACTGCGCGTCGTTCATCACCGAGAGCGCAACCCAGGCACCGCCGGCACACCGGTACACGCCCTGGGGCGCGATCACCGCGTGCCGGTTCGCGATGCGGGCGACCGTGGTGCCGGTCACCGCGTCTTCGATCACCTGCTCGGCGGTGAGGCACGCGCCCACCTCGAGCATGGCCACCTCGATCTGCTGGCCCTCGCCGGTACGGCGCCGGTGCTCGAGCGCGGCCTGGACCGCCAGCGCGGCGTGCATGCCGACGACCGGGTCCAGGAAACCGCCGGGGCTCATCGGCTTCTCGGGGAAACCGGTGACCGCGGCCATACCCGACGCCTGCTCGAGCACCATCGCGAAGCCGACGTAGTCGCGCCACGGGCCGTCGAGCCCGAAGCCGGGCATGCGGAGCATCACGATGTCGGGAGCGATCGCGCGCAATGACTCGTAGTCGAGTCCGAACTGCTCGACGACACGCGCCGAGAAGTTCTCGATCATCACGTCGGCGCCTCCGAGCAGCCGGCGAAGGAGCGCGACACCCTCGGGTCTTGTGAGGTCAAGAGTGAGATCGCGCTTGCCGAGGTTCGTGGCCTGGAACACACCGCTGCGGTCCCACCAGTCGTCGCCCTCCTGGGGGAAGGCAGCCGAGAACCGGAACCCGTCGGGCCGCTGCACCGACTCGATCTTGATGACGTCGGCCCCCATCGCGGCCAGGTACATGCCGCAATAGGGTCCCGCCCAGAACGTCCCGAGGTCGACGACGCGCAGGCCGTCGAGCGGCAGGTACCGCCCCCCGTCGCGTTTCCGAGTCGCAGAACCACCCTTCCGCGGGCTTTGCGGGGCCGAGGCTTTGGGAGGCGTGACGCGCACGCGCGCCGGCGTCTTGCTCAGGCGCCAGGCGGGGCCGGGCATGGGGATGCCGGCGCCGGGCTCGGGTTCGAAGAACGGGCGCTCGCGGAACTGGGCGCAGTTCGGGAGAGAAGCGCCGTCGCCGACGGGTGCGGCCGGGACGCGCATCGCCTGGCTGATCTCGACAACCGCCTCGGCCGTGCGCTCCTCCAGCCAGGCTTGGATGCGGGCGAAGAACTCTTCGAGCGGCGCCCCACCGAGTGCGATCTCGGCCTGGCGCGAGCCGTACTCCTCGACGCCGAGCATGGCGCAGACGTCGAGCCAGTGCTGCCCGGTGAGCGCGTTGATACCGACCCAGCCGTCGCTCGCCCGCACGATCCCGGGCAGTGGGAAATGAC
>JBOGFL010000065.1:0-3944 GCA_050743285.1 Acidimicrobiia bacterium | reverse complement strand
GGCGTCGGACGCGGACGCATGGACGGTGACCGGGTCGGCCGGCAGGGCGTCGGTTCGGTAACACCCGTTCACGACAACCGGCGCCAGCGCGACGCCGACCCGGTCTTCGAGCGCAAACGCGGTGTCGACCAGTTCGTTGACCGGCAGCTCTTCGGGTGTCGCCACCAATACGACTTGACAGCGAGCGGCATCGCCGAGCATCCCGATCACGTCCTCGGCCTGCTTCCGCACCGGACCCACCCGCACCGCGTCGAGCAGCCCCCGGGGCGACATCAGGAACGTGATGGCGTGCCCGGCGGCCGGGGCGTCGACGACGATGAGGTCGGCGGCGCGGCCCTGTTCGAGCTGCTTGACCTTGCCGAGCACCAGGATGTCCTTCATCCCCGGGACGGCCGTCGCCACCACGTCGACCGCCCCGCTCCGGACGAGGCGCCGGGAGATCCTCTGGAAGCCGCGGTCCTCGAGGTACTCGACGAGTGCCCGTTCGGGTGTCAATGTGCGGCCGCGAATGCCCGGCGCCAACTCGGCCTCGTCGTAGGCGAGGGGCGGGCGGCCGAAGCACGCCGCCAGCCCCGACTTGCCCTCGACCTCCACGATCAGCACCCTCATGCCGGTGCGAGCGGCGGCCGCCGCGATCGTCGCGGTCACCGTCGTCTTGCCGACCCCGCCCTTGCCCGCAACGATGAGCACCCGAGAAGCGGCGAAGAACCGCGCCAGGTCCACGACCACTCATGGTAC
Source organism: Acidimicrobiia bacterium (assembly GCA_050743285.1). Lineage (GTDB taxonomy): Bacteria > Actinomycetota > Acidimicrobiia > IMCC26256 > JACDBD01 > JBOGFL01. The sequence goes on along the minus strand of JBOGFL010000065.1, from coordinate 3,206 downwards.
GAGAGCCCTTCGCGTCCTCTTTGCGGCCGCCCTCGTTGCCCTCGGCGTGGGGCTCATGAGCGCACCCGCGGCCGCGCCCGACGCCGACGACGAGATCCTCGTGGTGCAGCTCGAGGGACTGCTCGACCCTCCGAACGCCACGCTCGTGCTCGACGCGATCGAGCGCGCCAACGACAGCGGCAACACGACCGCTGTCATCCTCCAGATCGATTCGGGTGGCGCCGTCGATGTCGACGTCGACGAGCTCGTGGCCGCGATCGAAGACTCGGGCGTGCCGATCGTTGCCTGGGTCGGACCGTCGGGTGCCGACGCCAAAGGCGCAACGGCAGTGCTCCTGCAGGCTGCGCACGTCGCAACGGTGGCAACCGACACGGGAACCGGGCCGGCCGATCCATTGCGGCTGGACAGCCCGGGGTCGCCGTCGGGGTCCGAGGTGACCGAACTCCTGGTCGCGCTGGCCGAGGCGCGCGACCGTAACCCCGAGGTCGCGCGCGAGATGGCGTCGACACGCGTGGGTTGGGACGAGCTCGGCGACGACGCCACCGGCATCGGCGTGCGCCCGACGCTCGGCGACGTCATCGTTTCGCTCGACGGCGAGATCGTCGAGACCGCCGCCGGTACGGTCGAGCTCTCGACCGCGCGCATCACTGGCGAAGGACTCGACCAGCGGCGCGAGCCCAACCAGGACGTGCTGTTCGACCGGCTCGGTCTGCGGGATCAGGTGCTGCACACGCTCATCAGCCCGTCGATCGCGTACGTGTTGCTCGTCGCCGGCCTTGCGCTCATCCTCTTCGAGTTCTTCACGGTCAGCATCGGGGTCGCCGGCATCACCGGCGGGATCGCGGTGGTAGGGGCGTTCATCGGCTTCTCGCACCTGGCCGTGACGTGGTGGGGTGTCGCGTTGCTCCTGCTCGCGATGCTCGGGTTCGCGGTCGACGTGCAGGCCGGTGGTCTGGGTCCGTGGACGGGGATCGGCTTGGCGGCGCTCGTGGCCGGCTCGCTCACGCTCTACGGCGGTTCATCACGACTGAACGTGCCGTGGTGGGTGATCGTCCTCGTGATCCTCGGCACGCTCCTCTTCATGTTGGGCGCGATGACCGCCGTCATCCGCGCCCGCTTCTCGACCCCGACCGTCGGGCGCGAGGGCATGGTCGGGGCGCAGGGGGCTGCCGAAGTGGACGTGGCGCCCGACGGCGTCGTCGTGATCGACGGGGCCCGCTGGCGGGCCCGCACCAACCGGGCCACGCCGATCAAGGCGGGCGACCCGGTGCAGGTGGTCGCGGTGGAGGGCGTGCTGCTCGAGGTGGAGCCGCCGACCGGCGGCGCCCGGGACTACCGAGAGGCGTACCGGGAGCGCCGAGGAAAAAAATAGGGGGTTTGTCGCGTCCCGGGGGCGGCGCTAGGTTCGCCGCCGTCCGCTCGGCGGAAGGGTGCGATGCCGACAGGACGTGAGTGGCAGCAGTGGGCGCGTTGCCGCGGGCCGGAGGCCCGGCTCTTCTTCCCGCCCACCGCGCCCGAACGTCCCGACGAGCGAGTCACCCGCGAGACGCAGGCGAAGGCGATCTGCGCGAGCTGCGAGGTCCAGGGGGAGTGCCTCGAGGAAGCGCTGCGGATCCGCGAGCCCTACGGGATCTGGGGCGGCCTCACCGAGTCCGAGCGCCACGTGCTCCTGTCCCGGCGGGCCGTCGTCTGAGCGCGGCGCGTCCCGAAACGGCAGGATCGGGGCGGGGCAAGGAGGGCTGAAACCGCAGGTAAACTTGGGTGTCGTGCCCGACATGACCCCAGGCGTTCCCAGCGCCCTTTCGCCGCTCGTCCGCCGCATTGTGGCCCGCAACCCGGGCCCGCTCACCGGCCCGGGCACGAACACGTACCTCGTCGGTATAGACGAGGTGGCTGTCATCGACCCCGGTCCTGACGACAAGCGCCACATCGACGCGATCGTCGGCGCGTCGATGCGGGAGCGCGTGCGCTGGGTCGTGCTCACCCATACCCACGAAGACCACTCGCCGGGCACCGAGCGGCTCGTGAAGGCCACCGGAGCCGAGGTGCTGGCCTTCACGAAGCGCGACGCTCCGGTCGACCGGACGATCGGCGACGGTGCCTCGATCGAAGGCACCGAATTCGGTCTCGAGGTGATCCACACCCCCGGCCACGCCCCCAACCACATCTGCCTCTACCTGGAAGAGGAGCGTGTCCTCTTCACCGGCGACCACGTGCTCGAGGGCACGACTGCGGTCATCAACCCGGCCCGCGGCGGAGACATGAGCCAGTACCTCGCCTCTCTCGAGCGCATCCGCAAGCTCCGCATGGCCCGCATCGCGCCCGGCCATGGCGACGTGATCGAGGAGCCCCGCGCCCGGATCCAGCAGTATCTGGAGCACCGGGCGATCCGGGAGGCTCAGATCCTCGAGGTGCTGGGCCAGGGCCCGGCCAAGATTCCCGAGATCGTCGCCGTCGTATACCTCGACACCGCCGAGGAGTTGCTCCCGTGGGCCGAGAAACAGGTCCACGCCAATCTGCTCAAGCTGCGCGCCGAAGGCGAGGTCGAGGGCGGGAGCGTGAAGTCCGCCTGGAAGCTTGCGTAGCGCGAACCGTTTGGCGTCACCAGGGGCCCTATACGGGCCCCGAGCGACGCCAAAGTACGAGTACTCAGCTCGGGGCGGCGTCCTTGGCCGCGAGCGCGGCGCGGGCCTGCTCGAAGACGCGAGCCGTGCAGCCGGCCATCTCCACCGGCGGAAGAATCTCGCGGACGATGACCTCGGCAATGTCGCGAAACGCCTGCCCCGCGGGGCTGTCGGGGTCGCTGACCGCGACCGGCTGACCGACGTCGCCGCCCGCTGACACCGCCGCCTCCACCGGCACCTGGCCGAGCAGCGGGGCGCCGATCTCGGCCGCCAGCGCAGCGCCGCCACCCTCGCCGAAGATCGCGTGGCGCGAGCCGTCCGGCGCGACGAACGCGCTCATATTCTCGATGACGCCGGCGACCTTCAGGTAGCAGCGCCGCGCCATGTCGGCGACGCGCGACGCGACGCGCTGCGCGACGGCGGCGGGTGTCGTCACGACGAGGAGCTCGGTGCTCGGAAGCAGGCGGGCCAGCGCCATCTGGATGTCACCGGTTCCGGGCGGCATGTCGATCAGGAGGTAGTCCATGTCGCCCCAGCGGACGTCGGTGAGAAACTGCTCGAGCGCCTTCGACAGGATGAGCC
>JBOGFL010000064.1:0-5811 GCA_050743285.1 Acidimicrobiia bacterium | reverse complement strand
GTCGAACGGCGAGGAGAGAAGGAGCGCCGGGTGCGCGGCGTCGATGACGACCTTGCCGCCGACCCGGTGCGGACCGCCCGCGAGGGTGACCGCGACGCCGGGGTGGGCCGCGTCGTCGGTCCCGTACGTCGCGCGTATCTCGGCGTCGACGTCGACGGTGTAGATCTCGGGCTCGGCCAAGGTCCCGACGACGGCGCCCGACGGCGCCACGAGCTCGATCTCCGACGCGCCGTCGAGCGCGTCGCGTTGCCCGTCGGTGAGGGCGGGGGCGATGGGGAACGGGAAGAGCGCGCCCGAGGTGAGCCGCATGTCGGCGACGACGCCGGCGTGGTCGTCAGCCCCCACGAATCCGGGAAGGGGGTCGTAGGCGCCCCACGCCAGGAGGCGAAGGTCCGAGAAGTCTCGTGAATCGAGGTGAAGGGCGGGCACCGGGCTCCTTTGCTTGTGAGGACGATACCCAGTCGGGGTCCAAAATACCAGTAGGTGGGTCGGGAATTTTTCCGACCCGGGGATCGGGAATTTTTCCGACCCCGAGGCTCGGGATTCGGCGGCGGTTTTCGGTTGACGGGACAGGGGATCGGACCCGATGATCCGCCCGGTGCGTGGCCTCCTCCTTGTGCTCGCGGGCACCACCAGCTCGTCGTCGGAAGAGGGGTTCTCGACCCCGTTCAGCGTGGCGGCGGGGATCGCGGGGCTGGTGTGGCTGGCGGTGATCGGGTTGGTCGTGCTGGCGCGCCGCCCGCCTCGGGTACGCCCCGGCCCCGAGACCCAGGAGCTGCCACCGGAACCGCCTGCCGTCGCGGGACTGCTCTGCGACGACTTCACGCCGGGCCCGGAGGCAGGGCCGGCGACGCTCGTCGACCTCTCGGCGCGGCGCCAGCTGACGATCGAGGAGGTACAGCCCGGGCGCACCTTGCTCCGGATCCGGCGCGGCGCGAGTGCGGGCGAACTGGCCCCGTTCGAACGCCGCATCTTCGGTGAGGTGCAGGAACGTGCGTTGGACGGTGTCGTGCCGGCCGAGGCGCTGACGACGGGCACCGGAAAGGTGTCGAAGAGCTGGCACCGCGCGCTGGCGAAGGAAGTAGTCGCCGACTCCCAGGCGCGCGGCCTCACCGTCGATAGATGGTCGCGCCGTCTCATCACCTTCGTCGCGGCCTTCGTCGTGGTGCCTGCCGCGCTTCTCTTCATCGGCTCGCAAGTAGGCGGCGGCGAGGACGACATCGTGTCGCTGGCCGCGTTCGTTTCCGCGATCCTCGTGTTGGGTGCGGGCTTCGCGATCATCGTGGTCCTGCTTCGTTCGCTTGCCCAACTGCCGACGCCGGCCGGGTGCGACGCGGCCGCGTTCGCGATGGGGCTCCGCGATCATCTGCGGCAGTCGCCGACGTTCCCCGACGCGCCGCCCGCGTCCGTGCAGTTGTGGGGCAGGCACCTCGCGTACGCGGCCGCGATGGGCATCGCCCAGGCGACCGTCGACACGCTGCCGTTCGGCGCCGAGGACGACAACTGGGCGTGGAGCCGGTTCGGCGGTCGCTGGCGCCGGGTGCACGTCCGCTATCCGCGGGCGTTGCCACCGGGCTGGGGCAAGCACCCGGCCTTCGCCGCCTTCCTCGGTGTTGTCTGGGGCGCCGCCGCGATCTTCGTCATCTACTGGCTCGTGCAGGTCGCCGGAGCCGACCTCGACGATCCGACAATCGACCGGTCGGTCACCGACTGGGTCGGGCGGGGCGCGCTCATCGCCGCGATTCCGTTCGCGCTCCTTGTCGGATGGGCGCTGTGGGTGTTGGTACGGACGGTGCCCGACTTCTGGACCAACCGCACAGTGGTGGGCGAGATCGTGCGGGCGCGCAGCCGCCAGCAGGTGTTCAAGGCCGGCGACGAACCAAAGTACTGGTACTACCTCGGTGTCGACGACGGGACGGGGACGCGCATCACCGCGTGGCGCGTGCGATCGCAGATCTACGGCCTGCACGCCCAGGGCGAGACGGTCACAGCTGTCATCGCGCCGAACCTCGGATACGTGCGCGAGATGCGCCCGGCCGAGAAACCGGCCCCGTCAGTAGGGTGAGGCCGATGGACGACGTCGCGTACCCCCAGATTCCCGACTATGCGTTCCTCAGCGACTGCCAGTCACTCGCGTTGGTCGGACGCGACGCGTCGGTCGAGTGGGCGTGCTTCCAGCGTTTCGACAACAGTGCAGTTTTCGCGCGCATCCTCGACCGCGAGCGCGGTGGGCACTTCCGCATCGCGCCTGAAGGCGAGTTCGAGACCACTCGGCGCTACCTCCCGAATACGAACGTGCTCGAGACCACTTTCCGGACGCCGTCAGGAACGGTGAGCGTGACGGACTGCCTCCCCGTGCACGAGGATCCCGACAACCCCGGGCGAACACTGCGGCGGCGCCCCGACAACTTGCTGGTGCGGATGGTTCGCGGCGTCGAAGGCTGCGTGGATATGCAGGTCGAGTTCCATCCTCGCTTCGAGTACGGGTTGACGACTCCTGCCCTCGAGCTCGTTCACGAGGACCTGGCACTCGTGACCGGCGGACCGGACGTGCTGGTCCTGCAGAACGGTCTCGGCACGCTGCAGCCGGATGCACACGGCGGCGCGACCGCGTCGGCCACGGTGCAGGCGGGGGACGAGGTGTTTTCCGCCCTCACCTACTACGAGGCCGGGCACCACAAGGCGCGCCGCTTGTCGCGCTACGACCTCCGAATGCGGGTCGACGAGACCGTCGGGTTCTGGTCTGAGTGGTCGGCGCGATGCCGGTACAACGGCAAGTACCGCGACGCGGTGGTGCGAAGCGCCCTCGTCTTGAAGGGTCTGACCCACGACTCGACGGGGGCGGTGATCGCGGCGGCGACGACATCGCTGCCCGAGGAGGTCGGCGGCGAGCGCAACTGGGACTACCGCTTCACCTGGTTGCGGGACTCGAGCGCGCTCCTTGTCGCTTTGGGCGCGCTCGGATACCGCGACGAGGCGCAGCGGTTTGCCGACTGGATCTGGCGGACGACCGCGGGGCGGGCCGACGAGCTGCAGATCATGTACGGAATCGGCGGCGAGCGGATGTTGCACGAGGCGACACTCCACCATCTCGAGGGCTACCGCGGGTCGAAGCCCGTGCGGGTCGGAAACGCCGCGTGGGACCAGTTCCAGCTCGACATCTTCGGTGAGGTGGTCGGGGCGCTGTTCTTCTACGCCGCGACGGCGACCCGCGAACAACTCGCGGAACGACCCGTGGACAGCCGCATTTCCTTTCTTCGTGGTCTGCTCGACGCGGTGGTCGACAGGTGGCAGGAGCCCGACGAAGGGATCTGGGAGACGCGCGGCGGCCGCCAGCACTTCGTGTTCTCCAAGCTCATGGCGTGGATAGCCCTTGACTACGGCGTTCAACTCGTCGGACCGATATCCGACTCGGCCGAGGTCGAGAGGTGGGCGGGCACGCGCGATGAGATCCGGAGCCGGATCGAGACCGAGGGCGTCGATCCCGACACCAACGCGTTCACGCAGGCGTTCGGCTCGACCGCGCTCGACGCCGCGAGCCTTCAAGTCGGACTGCGTGATTTTCTCCCTGCCGACGATCCGCGGATCGTTGCAACTGTGGAACGAATCGACAAAGAGCTGACCCGCAACGGACACTGCTACCGCTACCTCGACCGCTCCGATGGACTCGCAGGGGGCGAGGGGACATTCGTGTTCTGCACGCTGTGGCTGGTGTGCGCCCTGGCCCGGATCGGAAAGATCGACGAGGCCGAGGCCAGGCTCGAGATGGTGCTGGGCTGTGCGAGCGATCTCGGCCTTCTGGCCGAGGAGCTCGACCCCGACACTTGCGAGCAGCTGGGGAACTTCCCGCAGGCGTTCAGCCACATCGGCGTGGTCGCGGCGGCCGCGACCATCGAGCTCGTCAAAGGCGGTTGGACCGGCGGCCTGTCCCAGGCCGCGACCTCTGTCTTGTTCGCCGAACCGGAGGCGCGATGAAGCTCCCGGTCATGCCGCCGGTGTCGCCGATGCTCGCGAAACTCACCCGCGAGCTTCCGCTCGATGATCTTCTGTACGAGCCGAAGTGGGACGGCTTCCGCTGCATCGTGTTCCGCGACGGCGACGAAATCGAGCTCGGGAGCCGCAACGAGCGGCCGTTCAACCGCTACTTCCCGGAGCTCGTCGAGACGCTCAAGGCCAACCTGCCGCCCCGAATCGTCCTCGACGGCGAGATCGTAATCGCCGGCGCCGACGGGCTCGACTTCGACGGTCTGCAGCAGCGGATCCACCCCGCTGCCAGCCGGGTCGCAAAGCTGGCGCGGGAGACGCCGGCGTCGTTCGTCGCCTTCGACATCCTGGCCGAGGGTAACGACAACCTGTGCGACCAACCGTTCGAGGAGCGGAGGGCCCGGCTCGAGCGCGTGCTCGCGAGGGCGCACCCGCCGATCCATGTCACCCCGGCGACACGCGATCCCGAGCGGGCGCACGAGTGGTTCGAACGGTTCGAAGGTGCCGGTCTCGACGGGGTGCTGGCCAAGCCGCTCACCGGTACGTACCGCCCGAACGAACGCACGATGTTCAAAGTCAAGCACGAGCGCACCGCCGACTGCGTCGTGGGCGGCTTCCGGTGGCACAAGGACGGCAAGGGGATCGGCTCGCTGCTCCTCGGCCTGTACGACGACGACGGGGATCTCCACCACGTCGGTGTCGCGAGCAGTTTCGCGGCCGCGTTGCGCACGAAGCTCGTCGACGAGGTCGCGCCGTTCCGCGAGCACGCGCTCGACGACCACCCGTGGCGGGAGTGGGCGAGCTTCGCGAGCGAGGCAGGCACGCGGATGCCCGGCGCCGTGAGCCGATGGAACGCGAAGAAAGACTTGAGCTGGGAGCCCTTGCGTATCGAACTTGTCGCCGAGGTTCGTTACGAGCATCTGCAGGGCGACCGCTTCCGGCACGTGGCGCGGTTTCTGCACTGGCGGCCCGACCGCGAGCCGCGTTCGTGCACGTACGCGCAGCTCGAAGCGGTGGTCCCGGCCGAGCTCGCCGATCTGTTCGGGAGGCCGTCGGGGTGACCTCGCGGGGCGTCCCCCTCCGGGTCGGGGTGTGGACGCTCCACGTCGCGCTGCCGGTGCTCGGCCTCTGGCTCCTGCTCGCCGCGCCCGAGGCCGACCTCCGTTGGGAGCACCACCAGGCGCACTTCTGGCTTGTCTTCGTCACTGCCGTCATCAGCCTCGCGTTGGCCGCCCGCGTCGCCATCGACGCCCGCACGCGCGGTGACGCCCGTCTTTTTCTCGCTGCGCTCGCGTTCACTGCCGCGGCCGGCTTTCTCGGCCTCCATGCGCTCGCCACGCCCGACGTGGTGCTCGAGACTGGCAACGCCGGCTTCGTGCTCGCGGTCCCGTTCGGCCTGCTGCTGGCGGCAGCGTTCGCGGCGGTGTCAGCCATCGAGTTGTCCCCGCCGCGCGCCCACGCCGTCGTCCGTGCTCACCGCCTGCTACGCACGGTGCTCGCGCTGCTGCTCATCGCATGGGCCGCGGCCTCGCTCCTCGAGTTGCCGCCTCTTGATCACACGATCGACGTGGAGCAGGCCCGGGGCGAGCTCCTCGCGGTCGCGATCGCAGGCGCCGCGCTCTACCTGATCGCCGCGCTCGGCTATTACCGGTTGCTGCGCCGTCGCCCGTCCGCGCTCGTGCTCAGCATCATCACCGCATTTGTGTTGCTCGGGGAGGCGATGTTCGCCACCGCGCTCGGCCGGAACTGGCACGTGTCGTGGTGGGAATGGCACGTGCTCATGACCATCGCGTTCGCGTTCGTCGCGTACAGCGCGCTCGTGCAGTT
>JBOGFL010000063.1:0-6887 GCA_050743285.1 Acidimicrobiia bacterium | reverse complement strand
CGACGAGGCCGAGCGCTGCGCCGAGTTCCTGCGTCAGCTGGACCCCGCCGAGCGTGGAGCCCGCGGGTAGCGTGGCTCGCCGATGAGGCGCGCGCTGGTCACCGGCATCACCGGCCAGGACGGCCGGTACCTGGCCGAGTTCCTCGTCGACAAGGGCTACCAGGTGTTCGGGCTCGTCCGGGGCCAGAACAACCCGAAGATCCAACTCGTGCAGGAAGAGAACCCGGCACTGGAGCTTATCGAAGGGGACCTCCAGGACCTCTCGTCGCTGATCGCGGTCGTCGAGCAGGTGCAGCCCGACGAGGTCTACAACCTCGGCGCCATCAGCTTCGTCCAGCTCTCGTTCAAGCAGCCCGAGCTCGTCGCCAACATCACCGGGCTCGGCGTGCTGCGCATGCTCGAGGCGATCCGGGTGGTCGGCGGCACCGAGAACAACCCGATCCGCTTCTACCAGGCGTCGTCGTCGGAGATGTTCGGGAAGGTGCGCGAGACGCCGCAGAACGAGCAGACGCCGTTCCACCCCCGGTCGCCGTACGGTGTCGCCAAGGTCTTCGGTCACTACACGACACTCAACTACCGCGAGGCGTACGGCCTTCACGCCAGCAGCGGCATGTTGTTCAACCACGAGTCGTCGCGCCGGGGTCTCGAGTTCTACAGCCGCAAGGTGACCAACGCGCTGGCGCGAATCAAGCTCAGACTGCAGGAGTCGATCACGCTCGGGAACCTCGATTTCTCCCGCGACTGGGGCTTCGCCGGCGATTACGTCGAAGCGATGTGGCTGATGCTCCAGCAGCCGGAGCCGGGCGACTACGTGATCGCAACCGGCGAAACCCACACCGGGCGGGAGTTCCTCGAGGTCGCGTTCCGGATCGCGGGCATCGAGGACTGGGGGCCGTTCGTGCGCCAGGACCCCCGGTTCATGCGTCCGGCCGAGGTCGATCGGCTGCGCGGCGACGCCTCGAAGGCCCGGGACGTCCTCGGCTGGGAGCCGCGCGTCAGTTTCGAGGGGCTCGTGAAAACGATGTTCGAGAGCGACCTGGCCGAGGAGCGGGTCCGGGCCGAGTCCGGGCCTCGCTAGAGATTCAACGTCCGCCCCGTGACGCAGCCGGGGCGCCTCCGCGAACTCGCCGCGCTGTTCCTCAAGCTCGGAACCATCGGGTTCGGCGGCCCGGTGGCGCACATCGCGATGACTCACGACGAGGTCGTCGTCCGCCGGAACTGGTTCGACGACAAGCAGTACGCCGACATGATCGCGATGAGCAACCTCGTCCCCGGTCCCAACTCGACCGAGGTCGCGATGCACGTCGGGCGGGAACGCGCCGGTAGGCGCGGGCTCGTCCTCGCCGGGGTGTGCTTCATCCTCCCCGCCAGCCTGATGATGGGGGTGCTGGCGTGGGCGTACGACCGGTACGGCGCCGAGCCCCAAGCCGAGTGGTTGCTCTACGGCGTGAAACCGGTGGTGATCGCGCTGATCGTGCAGGCAATCTGGCTGCTCGGCCGGGCAACGCTGAGGGGTGTGCTCGTGCCCGCGGTCGGCGTCCTCGCGGTCCTCGCCGCGTTTGCCGGCGTGCCCGAACTGCTGATCCTCGCGGCCGCCGGATCAGGGGTCGTCATCTGGCGCGGCGGTGCTCACCTCGCCCGCGGAACCGGCGCGCTCACACTGCTGCCCGTGCTGTCGCTGGCGGGCGGCGGCGGCGGCGTGACCGTGGCGTCGGTGGGGCTGGTCCCGATCTTCCTGCAGTTCCTGTGGATCGGGTCGGTGTTGTTCGGGAGCGGGTACGTGCTGCTCGCGTTTCTCCAGGGTCAGCTTGTCGACGGGCGAGGCTGGCTCACCGAGCAGCAACTGCTCGACGCGGTGGCGATCGGCCAGATCACGCCGGGTCCGTTGTTCACGACCGCGACGTTCATCGGCTACCTGCTGGCGGGGGTCCCCGGGGCGATCGTGGCGACGGTGGGTATCTTCTTGCCCGCATTCATCATCGTCACCCTCACCGGTCCGCTGATCCCGCGGTTGCGCCGCAGCCCGACGTTCAGCGCATTTCTCGACGGCGTCGTCGCCGCGTCGCTCGCGCTGATGGTGTGGGTTGCCGGGGTTCTCGGCCGCGAGGCAATCGTCGACGGTTGGACGATCGCGCTGGCGCTGATCAGCGCGGTGGTGCTGTTCCGGTGGCGGGTGAGCCCGGTCCTGCTCGTCGCGGGCGGGGCCGTTGCCGGCCTGTTGATCGAGGGACTGCTCTAGCTGTCGAGCATCTCGGCGGCCTTGCGGGCGGCGACGAGGATCGGATCCCAGACGGGAGAGAGCGGCGGCGCGTACGAGAGGTCGAGCGACTCGACGTCGGCGACGGGCATCTCGTTCCAGACCGCGACGGCAGCGGTGTCGATGCGCTTGGCCGCGCCCTGCCCACCGAGGATCTGGGCCCCGAGCATCCGACCCGTCTCCCGTTCGGCGACGACCTTGACGGTCACCGGCTCCGTCCCCGGGTAGTAGCTCGCGCGGGTCGTCGACTCGATGGTGGCGCCGATGACGTCGAAGCCGGCGTCGATCGCCTCCCATTCGGTGAGGCCGGTGCGACCGATCTCGACATCGCAGATCTTGGAGATCGCGGTTCCGATCACGCCGGGGAAGCGGGCGTCACCGCCGCTCACGTTGAGTCCGACGACCCGGCCCTGCTTGTTGGCGTGGGTGCCGAGCGCGATGGCGACGGGTTGGCCCGACACCCGGTGCCTCACCTCCACGCAGTCTCCGGCCGCCCACACACCCGCCACCGGGGTCTCCATCCGGTCGTCGGTCACGACCCCGCCGGTCTCACCCACCGCAATGCCGGCGGCGTCGGCGAGCTCGCCCCGCGGCCGTACTCCGAGCCCGAGCACGACGACGTCGGTCCGGTACGAGGCGCCGTCGGTCGCGACCCCGCGCACACCCCGCCCGTCGACCTCGATCTCGGTGGCGGGCGTGTCGAGCACGACCTCCACTCCGATGTCGCGCAGCGCGGCCGCGACCAGCGCGCCCATGTCGACGTCGAGAACCGTCATCGGCTGCGGCGCCTGCTCGAGCAGCGTCACCTGCACGCCCCGCCGCACGAGCGCTTCGGCCATCTCGAGACCTATGTAGCCGCCGCCGATCACGACTCCGCGCTCGGGACGCTCGTCGTCGACGAAGCGGCGAACTGCCAGCCCGTCGTCGAGTGTCTGCACGCCGAAGACGCCTTCGGCGTCGATCCCCGGTATCGGCGGCTGGCGCGGCTCGGCACCGGTCGCCACGATCAGCTGGTCGTACTGCATCCGGTGCTCGGTGTCGGCGTGCAGGTCTCGATACTCCACCGCCTGAGCCGCCACGTCGATCGAGGCAACCTCGTGGTGCGTGCGCGCGTCGATCCCTCGGCGACGATGTTCTTCGGGGGAACGGGCGACGAGCGCGTCGGCGTCGTGGACGACGTCGCCGATGTAGTACGGGATCCCGCACGCCACGTACGACGTGAAGTTGCCCCGCTCGAGCACGACGATGTCGAGCTCGTCGGCATCGCGCCGTCGCCGCGCCAGCGATGCCGCGGTCATTCCACCCGCGTCGCCGCCGATCACCACCAGACGGTCCACCACCTCACCTCCTCGGCCGACAACGATGCGTACCTCATGCACCGTAGAGGTGCATGAGGTACGCATCATTCTCAGATCATCTCGAAGTTCCGGCGTCGCTCCCAGTCCGTCACGACCTGATTGAACCGCGCCCACTCCTGGCGGGCCGTGTTCAACAGGTGGTAGTGGACATCGTCACCAAATGCCTTGACCGCGAGTTCGCTGCGCTCGAACTCGTCGATCGCCTCGACCAGGCTCCAGGGCACCCGGGCGACACCGTCGGCCTCGTAGGCGTTGCCGTGGAACTCGGCGCCGGGATCGATGCGATGCTCGACTCCGTGAAGGCCGGCGGCGATCGTCGCCGCGAACGCCAGGTACGGGTTGGCGTCGGCGCCGGGAATGCGGGACTCGACCCGGAACGAAGGCCCGTGACCGACGAGGCGCAAGCCGCACGTTCGATTGTCGTGCCCCCATACGATCGCGGTCGGCGCCCACGATTCGGGCTGGTACCGCTTGTACGAGTTGATATAAGGCGCGAACAGATAAGCCAGCTCCCGGCTCCCGGCGAGAAGCCCACCCAAGTAGCAACGGAACTGCTCTGACATGTGGTCGGAGGCGCCGTCGTCCCAGTCGAGCGCGGTCTTCCCGCCGGAGTCCCAAAGGCTCGAGTGCAAGTGGCACGAAGAACCGCCGTCGGTCATCGACCACTTGGCCATGAACGTGATCGAGCGCTCGTTGAGCGCGGCGATCTCCTTGGCGCCGTTCTTGTAGACGACGTGGCGGTCGGCCATCTCGAGCGCGTCGGCGTAGCGAAGGTTGATCTCGTGCTGGCCGGCGCTGGCTTCGCCTTTCGAGAACTCGACCGGCACACCCGCGTCGTCCATCGCGTTGCGAATGGCGCGGATGAGGTACTCGTCCTTCGTCGTCTGGAGGATGTGGTAGTCCTCGTTGTAGGACGAGTGCGGGACGAGGTCGCGGTAGTCCTTGGCCGCCGCTTCGTCGTAGGAGTCCTTGAAGAGGTAGAACTCGAGCTCGGAGCCGCACTTCACCGAGAGTCCCATCTCTGCGGCCCTCTCGATCTGGCGCTTGAGGATCTGCCGGGGCGACACCTCCACCGGTTCGCCCGTCTCCTCGTCGTGCAGGTCGCAGAGCACGAGCGCGGTCTTGTCGAGCCAGGGAATCCGGCGCAGCGTGGCGAGGTCGGGCACGAGCTTGAAGTCGCCGTAGCCCTTCTCCCAGTTCGCGAACCGGTAGCCGGGCAGGGGCTGCATCTCGGTGTCGACCGCGAGCAGGTAGTTGCACCCCTCGATGCTGCCGCCGGGGGCGACGACGTCGTGGAGCCAGAAGTCACCTGTCACCCGCTTGCCCATGAGCCGACCCTGCAGGTCCGGGAACACGACGAGGATCGTGTCGACCTCCCCGGCGTCGATCAGCGATTCGAGCGCCTTCGTGTCGAGGCGACCCCGTGGCATCTTCACGTGCGCTTCTTACGCCGGCGCGCGAAGTACGACGAGCCGGTCGAGGGCCGCTTCGCCCTCGGCGACAATGCGGTGCACCAGCTCACCGGCAGGAACGAGTTCGTCGATCGCGCCCAGTCCCTGCCCGGCCGGGTAGCACTCGCGTTCGGTGTCGACGTCGGACGAGTCGGGGTCGGTGAGGTGGAGCACCCCGGCCTCGACCGCCGCCATGAGCTGGTCGGGAAACGCCTTGACCTCGTCAGGATGCTCGATCAGGTACTGGGTCCACTTGTTGCCGACCACGCGCATCGGCTTCCCGCTGTAGCCCTTGCTGACGACGGTGCCGTCCTCGGCGGTGCGGATCAGCGCGTCCTTGTAGCCGCGGGTCGAGCGCGCCTCCGGGGTCGCGATGAAACGCGTCCCCATCCACACGCCGTCGGCGCCCAGCGCGAGGGCCGCCGCCAGCCCCCGACCGTCGAAGAGACCACCGGCGGCCGCGACCGGAACCCGATCGCCGACCGCGTCGACGACCTGCGGGACCAGCGGCATCGTCGCCACCTGGCCGGTGTGGCCGCCGGCCTCGGTGCCCTGCGCGACAACCAGGTCGCACCCGGCCTCGACCGCCGCCACCGCATGGCGGACCTTGCCGCACATGCTCACGACGAGCACGTTGCGGTCATGACAGAGCTGGATGACGTCGTAGGGAACGCCGAGTCCGGCGACGAACACCGACGCGCCCTCGTCGATGAGGAGGCGCACGTCGTCGAGCAGCCGCTCGGGCAGCGCGGCGAGCAGGTCGACACCGAATGGCTTGTCGGTGAGCTCCGTCACCCCACGGATCTCGGTGACCATCTCTTCGCTCGACATCGCCGACGCGCCCAGGCAGCCGAAGCCGCCGGCGTCGGACACCGCCGCGACCAACTCATGGTACGAGACACCGCCCATGCCCGCGAGCATCACCGGGTGCTCAATACCGAGAACATCGGTCAACCTCGTTCGCATCCGTCCACGGTAACGTGAACCTGTGGCCGACGCGCTCGTGGGGATCATCATGGGCAGCGACTCCGACCTGCCGGTCATGCAGGGCGCGATCGACGCGGTCTCCGAGTTCGATGTACCGCATGAAGTTCGCATCGTCTCCGCGCACCGGACGCCCGACGTTCTCTACGACTACGCCCGCACCGCCGCCGACCGCGGCCTGCGCGTGATCGTTGCCGGCGCGGGCGGTGCCGCCCATCTGCCGGGGATGGCGGCGTCGATGACGTCCCTTCCGGTCATCGGCGTGCCCGTCCCGCTCGAGCACCTCTCCGGCCTCGACTCGCTTCTCTCGATCGTGCAGATGCCGGCCGGGATCCCGGTGGCCACCGTCGCCGTCGGAAACGCCCGCAATGCCGGGCTCCTGGCCGTGCGGATCCTCGCCACCGACGACACGGCGCTCCGCGAGCGCATAGAACGCTTCCAGGCGGGCCTGGCCGAGACCGTCGCCGCCAAGGACGCCCGGGTCCGCAAGCAGTTCGGCTGAGGGCCGCTCGGGCCGGTTACTCGCTGGCGATGGCGTGGAGGATGTCGAGGCGGGCGGCGCGGCGGCCGGGGAGCAACGCGGCGATGACGCCGATGAAGGCAGCGACGATCACGATGATCAGCAGCTGACCGGGCGGGGCGACGAACTCGGTGATTCCCTCGTCCTTGAGCGCCTCGACCACCGCCCAGCCGAAGAACAGCGCGATGGCGATGCCGAGGATCGATCCCAGAATGGCGATGATCACCGACTCCCAGCGGATCGACGACCGAAGCTGGCTTCGTGTCATGCCGACCGCACGGAGGAGTCCGATCTCCCGGATCCGCTCGAACACCGAC
>JBOGFL010000062.1:0-4349 GCA_050743285.1 Acidimicrobiia bacterium | reverse complement strand
TCCTTGAACTCGAAACCCCCGCCCGGAGGCAGCGGCTCGAGCGTGATCCAGACGTGGCCGTATTGGCCGCGACCGCCCGTCTGCCGCACAAACTTGCCTTCCTGCTCGACCTTCGTGCGAATGGTCTCGCGATAGGCGACCTGCGGCTTGCCGACGTTCGCCTGGACGCCGAACTCCCGCTTCATGCGGTCGACCAGGATCTCGAGGTGCAGCTCGCCCATGCCGGAGATGACCGTCTGGCTGGTCTCCTCGTCGGTGCGCACGCGGAAGGTGGGGTCCTCGTCGGACAGCGCACCCACAGCCTTGCCGAGCTTGTCCTGGTCGGCCTTGGTCTTGGGTTCGATCGCAACCGAGATGACCGGCTCGGGGAACTCCATGCGCTCGAGGACCACCTGGTTGGTGGGATCGCAGAGCGTGTCACCGGTAGCAGTGTGCTTGAGACCGACGACGGCGACGATGTCCCCGGAGAAGACGGCGTCTTTGTCTTCGCGGTGGTTGGCGTGCATCTGGAGGATGCGGCCGACGCGCTCCTTGCGGTCCTTGGTCGCGTTGAGGACCGGGCTCCCGGCCGCGAGCATTCCGGAATAGACCCGGAAGTAGGTGAGCTTCCCGACGTACGGGTCGCTCATGATCTTGAACGCCAGCGCCGAGAACGGCTCGCTGTCGTCGGGCTTGCGCTCCACGGCCTCGCCGGCCGGCGTGGCGCCCTCGACCGCGGGCACGTCGGCGGGGCTCGGCAGGTACTCGACAACCGCGTCGAGGAGCGGCTGCACGCCCTTGTTCTTGAACGCGCTGCCACACAGCACGGGAACGATGTCACCGGAGAGCGTGGCCGCCCGCAGCCCGCGGCGGAGGTCGTCGGCGTTGATCTCTTCATCGCCGACGTACTTCTCGAGAATGCCGTCGTCGAAATGCGACACAACGTCGACGAGCTCGTGGCGCCAGTGCTCGGCGTCCGCCTTCAGCTGGTCGGGAATGTCGACGAGCTCGAAGTCCTCGCCCGTCCCCTCCTCCCACTCCAGCGCCTGCATGGTGAGCAGGTCGATGACACCTCGGAACGCACTCTCGGCGCCGATCGGGATCTGCACCGGGGCCACGGTCGCCTCGAGCCGCTCCCGGATCGCGGTGACGGCACCGAAGAAGTCGGCACCCACGCGGTCCATCTTGTTGATGAAGCAGATGCGGGGAACGTTGTACTTGTTGGCCTGACGCCAGACGGTCTCGGTCTGGGGCTCGACCCCGGCCACGCCGTCGAAGACGGCGACCGCACCGTCGAGGACCCGCAGCGACCGCTCCACCTCGACGGTGAAGTCGACGTGGCCCGGCGTGTCGATGATGTTGATCCAGGTATCGCGCCACATGCAGGTGGTGGCGGCGCTGGTGATCGTGATGCCGCGCTCCTGCTCCTGGACCATCCAGTCCATGACCGCGGCGCCTTCGTGCACCTCGCCCATCTTGTAGGTACGCCCGGTGTAATAGAGGATCCGCTCGGTGGTCGTGGTCTTCCCGGCGTCGATGTGCGCCATGATCCCGATATTGCGCGTCCGCGCGACGGGATACTCCCGGATAACCGGCCCCGTCTTCTTCTTCTGCTGCGCCGCCTCGGTCGCCATGTCCCTAATTCTCGCTTCGCTCTTCTACTCGTTCTACTTCTTTCCCCCGCCAACTCCAGAACGTTGGCCGAGCCGTCTGCGTTCCTCCACCTTCCGTTTGCAGCCCTGCCGGGCCGAGCGGCCCGGCAGCTCAAAGAGGGGCGGGTGGCCGGGTCTCGCCCCCCGCAGGCGGGAGGCTGCGAGCAACCTCAATGCCCTACGAAGCAAACGATGTGCGAAGCCTTCCCCACATGCCGTCGCGAGCAGCAGGGGCCCGCCGAGGAGGGCGAGATTCCCGGGGCGCCCGGTACGGTCACGAACCCGCCGCGACCAAGCCCGCTATGGGGGACGAGCTACCACCGGTAGTGGGCGAAGGCCTTGTTGCTCTCGGCCATCTTCTGGAGGTCCTCTTTCCTCTTGATCGCGTTCCCGATGCCGTTGCTGGCGTCGAGCAGCTCACTCGAAAGCCGCTCCGACATCGTCTTCTCGCGGCGCTGGCGCGCGTACCCGACGATCCAGCGGATCGCGAGCGTCGTCGCCCGGCGGGGCCGCACCTCGACCGGCACCTGGTAGGTGGCGCCACCGACGCGGCGGCTCCGGACCTCGAGCGCGGGCCGTACGTTCTCGACCGCCCGCTTGAGGGTGGGCACCGGGTCGGAGCCCGTCTTCTTCTCGATGTCGCGCAGCGAGTCGTAGACGATCTGCTCGGCCACCGAACGCTTGCCCCGCTGGAGCACCTTGTTCACGATCTGGGTGACCACGACCGACCGGTACACCGGGTCGGGCATGAGCTCGCGGCGGGGAGCCGGGCCTTTACGGGGCATCCCTAGCTCTCCCGCTTCGCGCCGTAGCGGCTTCGCGCCTGGCGCCGGCCGCCGACGCCACTGGCGTCGAGCGCACCGCGCACGACCTTGTAGCGCACTCCCGGCAGATCGCGGACCCGGCCCCCGCGCACGAGCACGATCGAGTGCTCCTGCAGGTTGTGGCCGACGCCGGGGATGTAGGCCGTCACCTCTTTCCCCGAGGTGAGCCGGACCCGGGCGACCTTCCGGAGGGCCGAGTTGGGCTTCTTGGGCGTGTGGGTGAACACGCGCGTGCAGACACCGCGCCGCTGCGGCGAGCCCCGGAGGTCCGGGGTCTTCGACTTCGTCTGCTTGGTCTGCCGGCCCTTGCGGACCAGCTGCTGAATCGTGGGCACGGCGCGTTCGCTCGCCTACTTCTCGGAAACCGACGGCTCAGGCTACTCGCCGGCCGCGGGTTCGCCGTAGGCGGCGCGGTCAGGAACACCGACCTCGCCGTCACCGTCGGATCCCTCCGCGCCGTCGGGCGCGCCGGCCTCGCTCTCGACGAGCGCCAGCCCGCCCTCGGGGGACGCCGGCATGCTCGTGTCGCGAAGCCAGTTGGCGAGTACGTCGCCCTCGACCTCGCTGGAGTAGAACGGCAGCGGCTCGTACTCGGGTGCGACGGTGTCGATCTCCCGGTAGAGGGGCATGCCCGTGCCCGCCGGGATCAGCTTCCCGATGATCACGTTCTCCTTGAGGCCGAAGAGGCCGTCGCTCTTGCCTTCGATGGCGGCCTCGGTGAGGACGCGGGTCGTCTCCTGGAACGACGCCGCCGACAGCCACGAGTCGGTCGCGAGCGAGGCCTTCGTGATGCCCATGAGCTCGGGCCGGCCCTCGGCAGGCTGCTTGCCGGCCTCGACGAGGCTGCGGTTGGTCTCGGCGTAGAGCCGGGCGTCGACCTTCTCGCCGGGAAGGAAGCTCGACTCGCCGGGCTCGGATACCGCGACCCGGCGCAGCATCTGGCGGACGATGACCTCGACGTGCTTGTCGTGAATCGACACACCCTGCTCCCGGTAGACCTTCTGCACCTCTTCGGAGAGGTACTGCTGGGTCTCGCGGATGCCCTTGATCTCGAGGATCTTCTTCGGGTCGCGGGGCGTGTTGTCATCACCGACGAGCAGTTCGCCGGCGGCGACCTCCTGGTTCTCCTTCACCGCGAGGTGCGCACGCCGGTAGACCGCATGCTCCTCCTCGGTCCCGTCGTCGGCGACGACGGTGATGACGCGCTCGCCCTTCTCGTTCTCGCCGATGCGGACGACGCCCGAGCTCTCGGCGAGCAACGCGGCGCCCTTCGGCGTCCGGGCTTCGAAGAGCTCGACGACCCGAGGGAGTCCGTGCGTGATGTCCTCGCCGGCAACGCCGCCGGTGTGGAACGTCCGCATCGTGAGCTGAGTGCCGGGCTCGCCGATCGACTGGGCGGCGATGATGCCGACCGCCTCGCCGAGGTCGACGAGCTTGCCGGTCGCAAGCATGATGCCGTAGCAGTACCGGCAGACGCCGAACAGCGACTCGCAGGTGAGCACCGAACGGACGCGAACCCGGTCGATGCTCTTGTCGGCGACCAGGGCGTTCAGCTCTGCTTCTCCCACCTCGGTGTTGCGGGGCAACTTCTCGCCCGACGTGAGCTTCACGTCTTCGGCCAGGCAACGGCCCATGAGCTCGGTCTCGAGCATCCGCACGCGGTCGGAGTCGCCGCTGACGTTCTCGACCCACACGCCCCGGGTGCTCTCGCAGTCGTCGTCGCGCACGATGAGCTCCTGGGCGACGTCGACAAGCCGGCGAGTGAGGTAGCCGGAGTCGGCGGTACGAAGCGCGGTGTCGGCCAGACCCTTCCGGGCGCCGTGCGTCGAGATGAAGTACTCGAGCACCGACAGGCCCTCACGGAAGTTCGACTTGATGGGTCGCGGGATGATCT
>JBOGFL010000061.1:0-1681 GCA_050743285.1 Acidimicrobiia bacterium | reverse complement strand
CTCGCGACCGACGTGCTCGCGGTGCTCGACCACCTCGGTATCGACGAAGTCCTGCTCGTCGGCCAGTCGCTCGGCGGCGGGGTCGGCATCGTCATCGACGAGCTCGCGCCCGGGCGGATACGGCGCGCGCTCCTGTGCGAAGCGATCGCATTCGGCCCCGAGCTCATGGCCGAGCAGCAACGCACGGCCGACGGGCCCGGTGACGGCGGCAACGACATGTCACGCATCGCCCGCAGCCGCCAGGCGGTATGGCCGAGCCGCGAGGAGGTTCGCATTTCGTACGGCAGCCGGCCCCCGCTGGACGCGCTCGAGCCCGAGGCGCTCGACGCGTACATCCGGTGGGGCTTCGTCGACCGGCCCGACGGGCAGGTCGAGCTGGCGTGCCGGCCGGAAGCCGAGGCAACGGTGTTCGAATCGGCCGGGACTCCGGAGGGTGCGCCCTCGGCGTGGGCGCACCTGCCCGACCTGCGGGCCCGCGCCACGATCGCTTGCGGTTTGGATTCGAGCCTTCCCGTCCCGTGGTTCGGCGCGCAGGCCGAGCGGGCCGACGCGCACTATGTCGAACTCCCCGGCGGTCACTTCTTCCTGGAGCAGGACACAGTGGCGGCCGAGCGCCTGGTCCGCGAGTGGCTGTAGTCAGGTCAGGCGGCGGCTGACCGCGACACCGACGAGGGCAACCAGCGCCGGCACGGCGAACGCAAGCGCGAGACCGGTGCGCAGCGACCAGCCGCCCGGCGTTTCCGTCGCCGCGACCAGCGCACCGCCGATGCCGGTCCCAACCGCGACGCCGAGCACGTCGGCGAGCAAGAGCGACGCCGTGAGCCGGCCTGCCTGACCGGCGGGGGCTTCCCGCAGCACCAGCACCACTTCCGGTGCCATCGACAGGCCCATGCCGAGCCCGGCGACGGCCCAGCCGATGACCGCGACACCGAGCGGGACTCCGGGGCTGAGAACGACGGCGACGGTGGCGATCCCGGCGACGAGGAAGCTCAGCCCGGTCCCGACCAGCGGGCGCACACCGACCGAGTGCACGCGGTGCTGCTGGATCCACGAGCCGCCGGTCCACGAGAGCGACGCGACGGTGAGCACGAGACCGGCAAAGGCGGTGCTCGTCCCGCGTATCGACGTGAGCGCCAAGGGCACATATGCGCCGGTTCCGAAGAACGCGAACGTCTGGAGCCCACGGTCGAGCACCGCCGCCGGGACGCCGGGACGGGCCCGGAATGTGCCGGCGGGGAGGAGACCGAGCAGCCCCGGCGCGGCCAGCGCGAGGCCGGCGGCACCGAGTCCGACGACGACCAGCGCGTTTTCGGCGCCGAGGCCGGCAAGGAACAGCGCCGCCCCTGCGGTGACGAGCAGCGCGTCCCGTAGGTGGTGTGGGTCGGGCACGCCGTCGTCGGCAGGCAGGCGCCGCAACGACGGGAGGGTGAGGAAGAACGCCACCAACACGAGCGGGAGCAGCCCCAGGAACACGAGCCGCCAGGTCGCGTGCGTGGCGATCAAGGCGCTGACGCCGGGGCCGATGAGACCGGGCACGACCCACGCGGTCGACAGGACTGCGAACATGCGGGGGCGCAGCTCGTCGGGGAACGCCCGGCCGATGGCGACGAACGCGAGGGCGGGGATCACGCCGGCGCCGAACCCCTGGATCGCCCGCCCGGCGACGACCACCTCCATGCTC
>JBOGFL010000060.1:0-1830 GCA_050743285.1 Acidimicrobiia bacterium | reverse complement strand
GCCCTCAGGTGGTGCTGCCCGGCGTGGTTGCCGGCCTGGGCCTGCGCCTCGAGTCGTGGCTCGAGCGTGACGTCCCCGCGCGCTGGCCCGACGGCCGTTGGACCTGCGTGATCGACGGGGGCGCGGGTGACGCACGGACCGCGCGCCTCGTCCGGGCACCGGGCGGGCGCGTTGCGCTCGTCGATGCGGGCGGCGAGCCGCTCTGGACCGTCGGATACGGTGTCGGTCCGACGGCGCGGGTCCACGCCCGGACGCGACACTTCCTGTGGATCACGGCCACCGACACTTCGGAGAGGAAGCGGTGATCGACCCGGATCTCGGCCAGATCGTGGTCGGCGAAGACGAGCTCCATGAGCGGGTCGCGCAACTGGGCAAGGAGGTGACCGCCGACTATGCCGATCGACCTCCGCTGCTCGTCGGCGTGCTCAAAGGCGCGTTGATGTTCATGAGCGACCTTTCGCGCGCGATCGACTTGCCCGTCGAGTTCGACTTCATGGCCGTGTCGTCGTACGGGACCGCGACCCGCTCCAGCGGTGTCGTTCGCATCCTGAAGGACCTGGAGCTCGACCTCACCGACCGGCACGTCCTCATCGTCGAAGACATCGTCGACTCTGGGCTCACGCTCGGATACCTCCGCAAGAACCTTCTCGCCCGCGGCCCGGCGTCGCTCGAGGTGTGCGCACTCCTTCTCAAGGAGGGGTTGCAACGCCACGACCCCAATCTCGCGTACGTCGGGTTTCGTATCCCTCCTGTGTTCGTCGTCGGCTACGGCCTCGACGTCGGCGAGCGCTACCGCAACCTCCCGTACATCTGCGAGTACACGGGGAGCGACGCACACTGACCGCCTTGGCTGTCACAGCTGACAGCTAGGGTGACGAGCGCGGAGGAGATCCAGTCGTGAGTGATTCGCTTCACGCGGTTCCCGAGGATTCGGGATCCGGAATCGACAAGCCTCGCGTCGAACGCGCCGTTCGCGAACTCCTCGAGGCGATCGGCGAGGACACAGACCGCGACGGCCTCCAGTACACACCTCGGCGAATCGCCGAGATGTACGAAGAGATCTTCGGGGGCATGAATTCGAACCCGTGCCGACACCTGACAACGACCTTTGAAGCCGAGCACGACGAGATGGTCATGATTCGCGACATCCCCCTCTATTCCGTATGTGAGCACCACCTCATCCCGTTCCATGGGAAGGCGCACGTTGCGTACATCCCGGGTGAAGATGGGCGCATCACCGGGCTGTCGAAGGTCGCCCGGATGGTGGACGAATTTGCGAAGCGACCGCAGGTGCAGGAACGACTGACCACTCAAATCGCCGACGCGTTGATGGACGCCCTGAAGCCTCTCGGAGTCTTTGTCGTCATCGAAGCCGAGCATCTCTGCATGTCGATGCGAGGGGTGCGCAAACCTGGCTCCCTCACCGTCACCTCGGCGGTGCGGGGCGAGTTCAAGAACAACCCGGCGACCCGGGCCGAAGCGATGAGTTTCATCGGCCAGCCCGGGATGCGCCCGTAAGCCGCACCACCGAGCCCGCCGGCGACCCCGGTACGCTGCTGCGCGTCATGTTCAACTGGGTGTCGATCTGCGGGCCACGGCCCGCGGTCATGGGGGTGGTGAACGTCACCCCCGACTCGTTTTCGGACGGCGGCCGCTTCCTCGACGTCGAGCTCGCGGTTGCCCACGGGCTCCGGCTCGCGGCCGAGGGCGCCGACGTGCTCGATGTGGGCGGCGAATCGACGCGGCCCGGCGCCGAGCCCGTCACTGCCGACGAGGAAACCCAGCGGGTCGTGTCCGTCGTCGAGCGCCTCGCCGCCGCGGCCGCGATCC
>JBOGFL010000059.1:0-9723 GCA_050743285.1 Acidimicrobiia bacterium | reverse complement strand
GTGCCACAACGAGGCGGGTGGCGCGCGCTCCTGGCGGGCGGCGGGAGTGATCCGCGATGACCCGCCGCCGCCACCCGTGGGGAAGCGTCCGCCGCTTGCCGCCGGCCGGTTCCAGGCCCGCTACCGGGTCGCCGGTGTCGACCACGTCGCGCCACGCACCGTCCGCACCAAGCGTGAAGCGCACGCCTTCCTCGCCCGGACCCGAGCTGATCTCGAACGGGGCGCCTGGGTCGACCCCGACGCCGGCAAGGTGCCCCCTCACCGAGTACGCCTGGCGCTGGCTCGACGAGCGCCCGAACCTCCGTCGGCGCACTCAGGAGCTGTACGAGGGCCTGCTCCGGCTCCACGTGCTGCCCGCTCTCGGCGACACGCCTCTCCGCGACACGCCTCTCCGCGACTTTCGACCAGCCACCATCCGCACCTGGCACGCCGGACTCCTCAAGGGCGCCAGGCCGGGCGCGTCGACGGCGGCGAAGTGCTACCGGCTGCTGCGCAGCATCCTGGCGACCGCGGTCGAGGACGAGCTGATCACGAAGAACCCGTGCTCGATCAGGGGGGCCGGCGTCGAGCATCCGGGAGAGCGGCCGATCGCGACGATCGAGCAGGTCTACGCGATCGCGGATGCCATCGAGCCCCGCTACCGCGCCCTTGTGCGCACCGCGACGTTCACTGGTCTGCGCCTCGGCGAGCTACGGGCGCTGACCCGACGTCGCCTCGATCTGCTGCACGCCACCGTGAACGTCATCGAGCAGATGTCCGAGTTCAAGCACGGCGAGCTCGTCGTCGGCCCGCCGAAGAGCGAGGCCAGCAAGCGCACCGTCACGATCCCAGCGGCGCTGATCCCCGAGCCCGAAGCGCACTTGCCCCGTTGGGCCGCGCCTGGGCCCGACGGACTCGTGTTCTGCGGCACCAGAGACCAGCCGCTTCGGCGAGCGAGCCTGTACACCGTCTGGCGCCGTGCCGTGCAAGCCATCGGCGTCGACGAGCTGCGGTTCCACGACCTCAGGCACACCGGCAATACGCTCGCCGCCGCGACCGGCGCGAGCACGAGGGAACTCATGGTCCGTATGGGCCACGCATCCCCAAGGGCGGAGCTCATCTACCAGCACGCGACTCAAGAGCGGGACAGGGTGATCGCGGAGGCACTCAGCGAGCTGATCACGCACATGAGCCCAGGTGCCGAGGCCACACTCGCCCGCCTGCCGTCGGATGCCTGATGCTGGACGACACCAGATTGAGGCGACGACGCCTCGCACGGAGCGTTCGGGCCGGGAGATGGTTGGGCGAGCGGGCGCCTCAACCCGATTTTGGAGGCGGTGGCTCTTCACCGTCTTCCAGGCCACCGACAGGGACCTTCCGCTGGCCGAGGCGAGTCGTGAGCGTCAGGGTCCGGCCAGCGGAGCCACCATGTGCAATGAAGACGTTCTCTCCCATAACAGCGGGACGCTCATCCAAGTGCACCGCGATTACGTCATCAGGCACGAGGCCAACGATGACGTCATCGCCCGCACTGCTCCGGTTCGTCATGTGGATCAGGCCGTATGTGGCGAGGCTCGAGCGGGAGCTGCCACACGCCCCTCCTCCACCGACGCCCCGGTAGATCAGGAAGATCGAGTCCTCGTCGGTCCCCTCGGCCACGTACACGCGCCGGTTCAGTTCGTCGAGAGCGAGTCGCACGGTCTCCGCGCGAACTGGCATGTGCGCTCGGCCACGAGGCTCCAGCGACTCGTCTCGCGGCCGACGTGGTCGCTTGAACACCGAAAGTTCAGGCTCCTTGTCGGCGTAATCCTCGATGACGGGCGGCGGCGGCATGCGCCGACGCAGGTCCTCGTAACGACGCAGTGAGGCGTCGAGATCGACCAGTTCCGGATGCGGTGCGAAGGCCGACCTACCGGCGAATCGCACCGAGGGCTCGCCCTTCGAGTGCTCCCGCCGCACGATGAGGTCGGCGGTTGAGAACTCGCCGGCTCGTGCGCCGTCCAGTAGGACTACGCCTACGAACCAGACGTCCGGGGCATTTCCACTGATGAGGAAGCCGCCCGTGGGTCGGCCCTGCCAGTTGGGCGCGTCCAGGTCATCGATCTCGATCGCGCTCTGCCCGCTGGACGCGTACTCGACCCGGCCACGGTACGGCGCCGCCATGCAACCGAGCCTACGGCGATGGGCTCAGGAGCGGCCTCCGCAATCCCATGACAGGTCAGAGTGAGGTCACGAGCCCACTGACCGGCAATCCACGCAGACACACTTGTACGTGGACGCGTAGCGCCCACGTGACCGGCCCGCGGGAGCCATCGGCCGTCGTCGCGGGAGTCGCGCGGGAGTTGCGGGCGAGGGTTGCTCGCTTCGAACGACTCCCGTCGTCGGGCCCGATGACTCCCGCCGGCGCGGACAACGACTCCCGCCGCGCACCCTCGGTGGGCGCCTCGCGTCCACCTGGAAGTGTGTCTTGCGTAGATCGTGAGTGGTGCGGCGCGTGAGCGGCACGATGTGGCTCGGTCACCGCGGCGAATTGGTGGCGCGGTTCTCGGTGGGATGGCAGGCGGTGTCGAATGTGCCGGGTTGGCGCTGTGGTAGGCCGTGATCCGATCGCACTCCGAACAGCGGACTCGGGGCCGATCGGACAAGATCTCGGCCATGGCTACGCGCGCGGTCGTGCCGCCGACGTTGCTGCTGATGACCGGTCCGCCGGGGACGGGCAAGTCGATGCTCGCCGAGGCGGCGGCAGGCGAGTTGGCGGCTCCGGTGCTCGGGTGGGACTGGGTGATGGCCGGCCTCACGGACTTCGACACCATCCAGGCAGCGCTCGGTGACCTGTCCTTCGTGGAGGCACCGTCGGGTCGGCTGGTCGATCCTGTGGAACCTCGCCACCGCGCAGCTCCGCCGGGGTTGTTCGGTAGTGCTCGACGGTGTCGCCCGCGAGGTCGAAGTGGACGGCACCCGCAAGGTGGCCGAGGAGGCCGGTGCACGGTGCGTCGTGGTGGTGACCTCGTGTTCGAACCGGGCGCTTGCACCGGCGTCGTGTCGACGGGCGGTCGCGGGGCATCCCTGGCTGGTACGAGCTGGACTGGGACCACGTGGCTGGCGTTCTCGACCGGTGGGAGCCGCCGACGGACGCCGATCTCCACCTCGATGCGGTTGCGCCGTTCGACGCGAACGCAGCGAAGCTCCGGACGGCCCTGGCGCACGCGCCGCGCTGAGCAGGGAAGCGGCCAAGGACAGCGCCCGACTCGAAATCGGTGCTTGACTTGCTACGACTCGAGGATGCGAATCGCCTCCTCCGCAGCAAAGACCCGACGATACCGACCGCCGGTCACTTCGCGTAGGACCCCGAGTTCGACAAGCCGCCGGATTGCGTTGTTCGCGGCCTGGTACGTCACATCGAAGTCCTTCGCAGCCCAGGTTGGCGTCACCACGGGTTGAGCGATCAAACGCTCTGAAATATCGACTGAAACCCCACGCAACCCCTCCCGGCGAACACGTGCGCGCGTCTCTTCCTGAAAGCTCAGGAGGCGATCGACCTTACTGGCGGTCGAATCAGCCTGGGCGCTAATGGCTTCGGCGAAGAACGTAGCCCAGCGCGAAAAGTCACCAGCTTCACTGACGCGCTGCAGCTCATCCTGGTACTCGCGGCGATGGCGTTCGAACCACGGCGAGACGGTCAGGATCGGCTCGCGCAGAACGCCGTATCGCATGAACTGCACAACGATCAGGAGCCTTCCGATTCGGCCGTTGCCATCATTGAAGGGATGGAGCGTCTCGAATTGGTAGTGCGCAAGCGCAGCCGTCACCACGGGCGACATGCCGGCGTGGTCGCTGTTGGTCCAGCTCACCCAGTCATGCACCGCATGATCGAGTTCGAGCCCAGGTGGTGGTGGAACGAAGCGCGCGTCCGCAACGCGAGTGGCGGGAGGGCCGATGACAACCTGATGGGTGCGGATACGTCCCGCCTCGGGTCCATCACCGGGTGTCCCACGCACAAGGAGACGATGCAGGTCGAGGAGTAGCCCGGTGGTGATCGGGCGCTCAGCCGCCCACGCGAACGCGTGCTCGGCCGCCCTGACGTAGTTGATGATCTCCGCCACTTCCGGCGAGCGCGGCGGTTCGTCCTCGAGATCAGCCTCGAGGACCTCTGTCAGCGGCGCGTATGTCCCCTCGAGCGCTGAGGTGCTCTGCGCCTCACGGCGGAGTGTCGGCCGGCGGAGCAAGGAGGGATTAGGGACTTGGCGCCCCGCCTGATCAAGGCGGCCGAGTGCGAGCATCGCCTCGGACACCATCGCCCAGGCCGCTCCTGACAGGTCCACACTGGAGGGCAGGGGATGTGGAACGAATGCCAGTGCTCGTAGTCCTCGCTCAGACGCGCGTCGTGCCCGCGGATCCGCACCAGGCGTCCGACCGGGCTGATCCCGAAGCGATCCACCTCCATGATTTAAAGTATAGAGCCATCCGCCTTGATATCCCCGACCTAGAATTCAAGCATGCTTGACTGCAAGGAGGCGGCATTGAAGTTTCGGCGGCGAGGCTAGAAATCACAGCGTTGGAATTCAACCCCGGCAAATGCGAGCTCGGGGCTGCAGCTAGGCCGACGGGCTCAGACCGCCTCAAGCTGCGGGCTGGCTAGTCCTGGTGAGT
Organism: Acidimicrobiia bacterium; assembly: GCA_050743285.1. Taxonomy (GTDB): domain Bacteria; phylum Actinomycetota; class Acidimicrobiia; order IMCC26256; family JACDBD01; genus JBOGFL01. The sequence goes on along the minus strand of JBOGFL010000059.1, from coordinate 5,094 downwards.
CTCAGCTCGTTGGCCGGAACGAGGTTCTCAAGCATCTCCTCCACGGCCTTCACAACCATGAAGTTGATCGAGAGATCTCGCTCCTCAGCAGCCTCCCTCAGACGCCTGTGAAGCTCTTCCGGGAAGCGGATCGCTGTAGTGGTACGCGCCTTAGCCATAAATCCATAGTAGTAATTACGGCATTGTGCTGTCAAGGCGCGCGCGATCTGCTTTGGTAGCGCGCGCCGCAGCGAAACGGCGACTGCTTCCATCGATCTGTCATCAATCCGCTGCCGAAGTGAATCCACCACTTCCGAGGCGTTCCTCGGTACCGTTAACGAACGAGGCCCCCGCTCCGAAGGACCGGGCGGGGACCTGTCCGGATTAGAGCTGTGCTCCAATCGCCTTAGGCAGGCTGACAGTACCGAGCCGTCAGCTGGCGAGTCGAGACCAGCCCTCGCCCGGACGAGGAGACCGAAGCGAGGAGATCTCGACGTTGGACCACGCAAAGCATACCGCCGCCAATCAGGGCTGGGAGCTCTACCGCAGCATCACGCCGCGCCCCACGCGAGACGAGATCAACGCGGTGCTCGAGACAGATCACCTGCCGAGCATCTCGCTGCGGATGTACGACCACTATAGACGGCTGGTTCGCCACGACGTCAACGGCTACATGCCGATCAACGAGTTCGACATTGCTCTCAAGAACGGGCGCATCGGACGGAGGAGTGCGTAGATGGGAACCAGGAAGATCGTCAGAGACTCGCGGACGGGACGCTTCGTCAAGCCGGGCGCGGCGAAGCGACGCCCCAGCACTACTCAGACCGAGACAGTGAAGACTTCGAGGAAGAGCGGCTGAACACCTGCACGGCGTGCCACAGTCGTGCCACCACGGGGGGAAACGGCGAGCAGCAACAAGCACCAAGGGGCACTCGTGGACCTGACCCGGGGAGTCGCGAAACAAGCAGGTCGGCGCATGCCGCTCGATCGAGTTCCCAAGCTGAGAACGCGGGTTCGATTCCCGTCACCCGCTCTCGGATTCCGGCCGATCGAGCGGCTGCGTGCCAAATCGGTGCCACAACGAGGCGGGTGGCGCGCGCTCCTGGCGGGCGGCGGGAGTGATCCGCGATGACCCGCCGCCGCCACCCGTGGGGAAGCGTCCGCCGCTTGCCGCCGGGTAGTTTCCAGGCGCGCTACCGGGTCGACGGCGTTGTGAGCGCCGCGCCGCGCACGTTCCGGACGAAGCGCGAAGCCGACGCCTTCCTCGCCCGCACGCGGGCGGATCTCGAGCGCGGCGCGTGGAGCGACCCCGACGCCGGCAGGTGCCCCCCTCACCGAGTACGCCTGGCGCTGGCTCGACGAGCGCCCGAACCTCCGTCGGCGGACGCAGGAGCTCTACGAAGGACTCCTCCGGCTCCCACGTCTGCCGCCGCTCGGCGCCACGCCTCTGAGCGCCCTGAGGCCCGCCACGATCCGCACCTGGAGCGTGATCAAGCGATCGCCCAGGCATTGAGCGATCTGATCGGGCAGACCGTCTCATCAAGACCGCCGACGCCGAGTCTCTGACGACGATCTCGAACCCCGACTTCCTCGCCGACGAGCCCTACGAACCGCCGGTGCCCGGCGACGAGTGCGACCGCGAGCAGCGCGGGCGTCACCGCGAGCGTGCCGTCACACCCCGAGACTACGGGCGCGCCGCCGGCGCGCCTCCTCGCGAGGAGGGTGGCGGGCGGCGGGTAGGGGAGGGGCCGGAGCTCGGATCGTGAGCTTTTCCGGCGCGGCGGCGCGAGAACATCGATAGGTGGTTGGGCGCGATCTCACCTCGACGCCCGTTGTCCAGCTGGGCTCAGAGCGGCAGATCTGGCGTTCCCAGCGGGATCCGAAACTGGTCAGGACGCCGCCCAGGAGTTGTAGAGCAGTTCGCCGATCTCACCGAACACGGTGGGCGCGAGGTCGTTTGGCCTGCTCGCGAAGTCAGTCTGCTCCGTAGCCATGGCGGCGGCGACCCATGAGCTTGCGTCGGTCTCGAACAGTCCCGAGTCGATGAATGTCCCTGCTCCATTGCCGGTCTTGTTGTACACGCGCACAGGCATCGTGATTCCAACGTCAGCCGCCGTCGCTACATGTGGCAGACGACGCGGCAGTCCGATGAGATGCTGCTGTCGAAACAGGATTGCTCGCGACCGTTCGTCCATCTGCGTGTAGACCTCAGCGAGGTCGCGGGGAGAAGACAGCGAGAACGGCGCGCCCTCCAGCGCTTGTTCGAAGGTGATTTCGTTGAGTTGCGCCGTTGGATAGCCGAGATCGCGCATGGCACTGTTTACGCGATCCGGTCCACCGATGGACTGCAACAGCATTGCCGTTGCGGTGTTGTCGGAGACGATGATCATCAGCCATACGAGATCGTCGAGGGTGGGCGCGAGTCCGGACGTAAGGAATCGCAACACTCCCGTACCGATATACCGGTGCTCGTCGTTTAGCGCGACGCGAAGTGCCGGATCGACCGCGCCCGACGCGACAAGTTGCGAGTAGTAAACGAGAACAAAGCTCTTGGCTGCGCTCTCGGCGGGAAGTATGCGATCCGCGTTGATCTCGATCGTCTCGCCGGTGTTCAGGTTTCGGGCGTAGATGCCGAAGACGCCCTGCTTACCGCCGATAGCGTCCCCGATCGTCGTAGCGAGCGAAATAGCCAAACCTCCTGACGGGTTCGAGGGAGCGCATAGTGCCCGATCTGGTGCATGTTTTGCAAGGTTCCACCAGTGCCAACCACGGAGCCACACCCGACCTCACCGACCACGACAACACCAATGAGATGAACCCAGCCAGACCACGAGCGCGCCCCCACCACGGACGGTGTCGCGATCCGGTGTCGAAGTCGAGACGGAGGCGCGTCAACGTCGTCGACCTGATCAGCCAACGGCCGTCAATCTGCGAGCGGGTCCGCGCCTACGCCCCCGCGTGCCGTGCCTTCCACTGGTCGGCGAGCGCCGGTAGGTCGTAACGGCCGAGCGCGTCGATCCGCTCCTGGGCCCGCTTACGGGTAGTGGACTCGCTGCGGTTGGCGATCGTCTGTGTGCTCCATGAACCGACCAGCGCGCCGACGCCGCGCACGTTGGCGTAGTCGAGACCGGCGTGACGACGAGAATCGAGGTAAGCGGAGATTGTCAGCGTGCGGGCCAGGCCCGACTCGAGCGCAACGCCGTCGTTCCTGCTCTTGGTCGCGAGGTACGACCCCATGACCTGCACGTCGCGCAGGCCCCACCGGACGGCGGTGAGCAGACGGGTTACCGCGGCGACGCCCGCCGCGGTGAGCAACATCACGCTGATGCCAGCGGGCCCGCCGGCCGCGCTCGACGCCGACCGGGCGGCGCGGAACTTGCGGTACATGGCGCCACCCCGTGCCGCCAGCGCCGCCACGGTCGGGATGCTCGAGAGCAGCGCCGACTCGGGGGGCGGCTCCGCCATCAGGCGAACCGCTTCTTCGCTCGAGGACACATCGAACGGGTCGGTGAACACCGTGTCGAGCGCGCGGTCGACGAAGGCGCCCAACCGGTAACGAATCTGGGCGAGCACGTTTCCGTCGTGGGCCGGGTCCACGGGATCGAGGCTATTCGGGCGGCGGGCGGGCGGGATCGGTGACCAACGCGGGCGCCTGCGCGAGGCTCGATCGGATGGCGCCGGGCGGCGGCACGCGGTCAGCGATCGATCGTGCCGGGACCCCAGTACTCACGCCACCATGCGATCTGACCGTCACGGATCGCGCAGACGCTCATGCCCCGCCACGCGGCCGACGCGCCGGTGTCGCGCCGCTCGACCGAGATCGTCCATTCCGCGAGGACGACGTCGCCCGTCACCGCCAGATAGTGGAACTCGAACGACGCCGGGCGCGCCCATTCGAACGACTGGGTCACCAGCTGCCGGTAGGGCCCGATCCCGCGCACCGGGTCGGCGCGTCCCGGCATGGCGATCTCGAGGTCGTCGGCGAACAGCGCCAGGTAGCCGTCGAGGTCGGCGGCCAGCCACGCGGCCCGCCGGCGGTCGAAGAGTGCGCGGGCCTCCTCGACAGTGAGATCGGCCACCGGTCAGTAGACGATCAGCGAGGCGAGGCCGGCGACCATGACGACGAAACCGATGGCGAGGAACGTCAGCGTCCGTCCGACCGGCGCCTGCTCCAGGTATTCGGGCTCGGGATCGTCACCGGGGCGGTTCGCCGAGCGGGCCGCGGCGGGAACGCCGTGGCGCCGCCGGATGAGGGCGATGAGATTGCCGATGAACAGCGCGGCACCGACCGCGAACACCAGCTCGCGCATCACCTCGTCGTAGAAGCTCACGCCCCGATGCTATGCGGACGCGGAAGCAGGGCCTACAGCGGCTTCCAGACCATGAGGCACAGGATCGCGACGAGGATGATCTTCAGCGCGACGTCGGCCATGCCCACGATCCGGGCGTGTCGTTCGATCTCCATCACCTGCGGTGGCGGCGCCGGTTGCGCCGTCCCGGGCGGCGGCGGCTGCGTCGGCGGCGGGCCCATCGCCACCAGCTCGGTCGCGAGTGCAGCCATTCTCCGCACGTTGGGCCAGAGCAGCCCGTGCGAGATCCCGATGCCGAGCAGATAGAGCACGATCGAGAGCCACACGAACATGTCTTCGAACTGGTACCGGTCGTCGGGGCTGAGAAACACCATCAGCACACCGAAGACGAACACGGCGTAGATGAAGTACTCGGCGATCCGGGAGACAACCAGGTTGGCCTGCGTGATCGCGAGGCCTTCGGGTCCCGGCCGCGCCTTCGACTGCGAGCCGTAGGTCCCGTTGAAGAACACTGCGCCGAATCCGATGATCGCGGTCAGGATGTGCAGCACGACGAGGAACTTGTATACCCCGCTGTCGGTCACGAACTGCGCAAGTACCACCGAGCGCCTCCTGCAGACCTCGATCGGCGTCGCATCCTACGGCCTCCGCCGCGGAGCGTGGTAGACCTCGGTCGGTGCGACTCGTCGTCGCGGTGTGCTCCGTCGTCTACGAGGGCCGGCTCGGGGCCCGGCTCCCGCCGTCGTGCCGGCTGGTGATGCTGAAGGACGACGGCTCGATCGCGATCCATTCCGACAGCCGCGCG
>JBOGFL010000058.1:0-2421 GCA_050743285.1 Acidimicrobiia bacterium | reverse complement strand
ATGGCTACCTGGGTCTCGTTGAACGCGCTCTCGACTTCGTCGAGCGTGGTACCGATGGCGTCGGCGATGCGCTGCAGCACGTTGCCGCCGGCGCGGATCTCGCCTCCGACGAACAAGGTTCCCGTCTCCTCGTCGAAGCGGGGGACCAGCTGTCCCCACCTGCCGCCGTCCATGCGCTGCGACCACAGGTCGCGGGGCTCCATCACGTGGCCGTCCGCGTCGATCACCGGTGTGCCGTGGTCTCGCATGGCGCTCCCAGCGCCGCTGGCCTCTGGATCCGAGTCGCAGCGAGGCAGTCGGCGAGAATCAACTAAGCAATTGATTATATCCCGCGTCCCGACGTGTCAAGAGCGTCGGGAGCGCTCGGTGGCGTCCTCGCTCCCGAATACCCGGTGCGGTCGCCGTTGCGCACGTGGGGATTGCGTATACATCGATCGTTGCCGTAGAGAAGAGGTGGGCGAGCGCTCACTCCAGGTCTAGTGCGGAGGTCGCCCGCCGACTGTCGAGAGGGCCCGCGGCGCCAAGGCGGAATGCGCCGGTGCATACCGGTGCCGTTCGCCGCGCTCGCGTCGACAGCGCGCTGATCCTCGCAAGCAGACCGAATTCTCCGGCCGCTTCTTCGATCGCACGCAGGTCACCCGAGCTCCGTTCAAACAGCAGTTCTTTGACGCGGGAAGGCAAGCGAAGCGCTATTGATCAGTGGCCGCCGCCACGTGCTGGGCGTACACGGCGGGTGGGTGAGCCACATAGACCATCTCGGTATCCTCATCGGCGCGGAAGGTGTTCGACGAGCCGCTGGGCAAGTAGATGACCTCGCCCGCGCGTGCCGTCACTGTCTTGCCGTCTTGGGTGTGGACGATGAACGAGCCCTTGGTGATGACCAGTACCTCGTCATAGGGGAAGGAGTTGGTGAGGGTCTCGTCTCGATCGAGACGTGCGCACCCACGGTCATTCTGGCGTCTGGGTTGGCGGCTTCATCAACGACGTCGTTCGTGAAGATCTGCTGATCGCCGACCTGCGCCCAGGTCTCCGGGTTGAGACGAACCCGATAGTAGAACCTCAAGTGAGCGTGAGATCAAGTCTGTGAAAGACGCGCTAAACGGTCCCGGCGCACGCGCCTCGTCGAACGTCCCCGTGCCACCGGTCGCCAGTGACGGCGCCGCGTTGGCTCGGCGCGCGGTCGACGGCCAACAACTTCGGAGCCGGGGCGCTCGGCCCCGAGCGCGCGGGCCGTCGGTCTCGTACTGGAACTGGTTCCACACCGAGGGACGATGAACAGCTCCGGAGGGAACTGTGAGATGTGATGCAGCTCATCTCGCGTTCGCGCAGCCGTTGACTCTTCCGCCGCCCGGCCACTACACTTAACCACATGGTTCAGCGTTCTGGTACGGTTCTCGATCGGACCTTCTCGGCGCTGGCAGACACCCACCGCCGCCAGATCCTGGATCGGGTGAGCGAGGGGCCGGTGTCGATCTCGGAGCTGGCGGGTCCGCTCGGCATGTCGCTGCCCGGTTTGTTGAAGCACGTCCGGGCCTTGGAGGAGGCGCGCCTCGTGGAGACGCACAAGCGCGGCCGAACACGCTGGTGCCAGCTCGGCCAGCGGCCACTCGACAGCGCCGCCGCCTGGATCGAGGACCGCCGCAAGCTTTGGGACCGGCGGATCGATCGGTTCGAACGCCACACCGAAGACTCGAAGGAAACGCCATGACGGGCGGCTTCGACGTCCGCCTCGAACGCGTCATCGACGCCACGCCCGACGCGGCGTTCAAACATTGGGTCGACGCCGCGGCCCGCCGTCGCTGGTACGCGCCTGAGGACGGATGGATCGTCGAGGCGGAGACCGATCTTCGTGTGGGCGGCGCGTGGCGCGTGTTGTTCGGACCCACGCACGATGAGATGTACCTCGAACACGGCGTGTTCGAGGAGATCGACCCGCCGCACCGGCTCACCTACACCACGCTCTACGAGTTCCCCGACGGGCGGCCGTCGTTCGAGACCCGCGTCACCGTGACGTTCGAAGCGCGCGACGAGGGGACACTGCTGACGGTCCTTGACAGTGGTTATCCAACCGAGAAGCAGCGCGACGACAATGAGCGCGGCTGGCCCGGGTTCCTCGACGGCTTCGAGCGGACGCTCGCGTCTTGACGAATCGACCCTCCGCTGAGGGGTGAGAAGTGCCGCGTGGAAACAGCCAGGAGACGAACACGCGCATCGGGGCGAACCCCGAGCACGTGCCGGTTGCACCACCCCGGGCGGGGCCGCGGGAGTGGGGCGGCCTCGCCGTGCTCGGCCTCCCGACCCTGCTTGTGTCAATGGATCTGACTGTGCTGCAGCTCGCGGTGCCGCACCTCAGCGCGGATCTCGAGCCGAGTGGCGCGCAGCTGCTGTGGATCGTGGACATCTACGGGTTCCTGGTCGCCG
>JBOGFL010000057.1:0-4711 GCA_050743285.1 Acidimicrobiia bacterium | reverse complement strand
AGGTAGATGCGGCCGAGCTCACGCAGGGCGTCCGACCATCCCGCCTCGTGCGAGGCCCGCGCTTCATCGTCCGGAAGCCCGAGCTGATGGATCTCGACCACGGTCGAGCTCGATGACCGTTGGAAGGTGACGGTCACGATCGAGTCCCGAAACTGCGTCCCGGGCGAAGACCAGGTGAACGCGAGACGACGGGGTCGGTCGATCTCCCGATAGGTGCCGGAGTGCACGGTGGAGGACTCGTCGTCGACCATGACGATGCGGAACGTCCCGCCCTCCCGCGGATCTGTTTCGGCACGAGTATCCCGAATGCCGCGCGGCCTGAGCCACGACCCGAGGCTTCGCGCGTCCAACCATGCGTCGAAGAGCGCTTCGGCCGGGGCGGCGATCTCTCGCCGGACGGTAACCGAGTATTCGTCGGTCACGACGACCTCGCAGCGTTGTCGCGCCCGGTGACAAAAGCGTCGAGCGAGGCCAGTTGGTCGCGCCAGAACCTGCGGTAGTGCTCGATCCATCCGGCCGCTTCGGCAAGTGGTGCCGCATCCAGGGTCAAGATGTGCTCGCGGCCTCGGACCCTCCTCCGCACCAGGCCTGCGCCCTCGAGCACCCGAATGTGCTTCGACGTCGAGTTGAGCGAGATCGGAAAGGCACTGGCGACGTCCGTGACGCGGGCGTCCGAGTCGGCAAGGCGGCCCAGGATGGCGCGGCGCGTGGGGTCGGAGACTGCCGAGAAGACCCGGTCGAGCTCGCCAGCAGTATATTCACCCACAGAGATGAATATAGCGGTGGTCGCTCGGGCCGGCAACCCGCACCCTCGCGAAGAACGCCGCCTCGATTCACGGATGGGCACGCGGACAGGTGTCTCACCCAGAAGTGGCTCAAGCGCGGAACGCACCGCTCGACCCGCGAGCTCATCGCCTCGATATGCACCTGGATCGAACATTGGAACGATGACCCGCAGCCAGTCGCACCATCCCCTGGTCCGGGTAGAGACTCACGACACGAGTGGAATTCGATGGTGGCGCAGCCATTGGGGCCCCGCATCCGTGGGTAGGCTCCTCGGGGTGCAGCCAGAGGTCGCGTACGCCAGGATCGAACATGCCGCGGTCGCCTATCAGGTGGTGGGCGACGGTCCGCTCGACGTTGTGTTCCTGCCGGAATGGGTCAACAACCTGGAGATGCAGTGGCAGGACCCCAAGCTCGCGAGATTCCCCACCCGACTCGCGTCGTTCGCTCGCGTGGTGATGCTGAACACGCGGGGGATCGGGCTCTCCGACCCCCTCCCTCACAACCAGTCGCCCACGGTTGAGCGTTGGATGGACGACATCACCGCCGTGATGGACGCGGTGGGCTCCCGGCGGGCGGCGCTGCTCGGGACCGGCATCGGCGGCAGCCTCGCGCTTGTGTTCGCGGCCACGTACCCGGAACGCGTCTCGGCGCTCGTGTTGGTCAACGCCACCGCCCGGAGCTCGGCGGCTCCCGACTACCCGTTCGGCATCGACGCCGAATGGCGGGAGGCGACCCAGCAGGAGATGGCGAAGTCGTGGGGGCGGGCGGCGATCCTCGAGCTGCGGGCACCCGAGATGGCCGGTGACGCCCGCTTCCGCGAGTGGTACAGCCGCTTCGAGCGGTACGGCGCAAGTCCCGGGACCGCGCTCGACGTGCTGCGGATGATCCATGGTCTCGACGTCCGTCACGTGTTCCCCGCCATCCAGTGCCCGGTTCTCGTCATCCACCGCAGCGAGGACTCGATGGTGCGCGTCGAACACGGTCGGTACCTGAGCGAGCACCTCCCGGATGCACGCTTCGTCGAGCTGCCCGGCGCGGGGCATGCCTACTGGTCGGGTGACCAGGACCGCATCATCGACGAGACCCAGGCGTTCCTGACTGGCGCGCCGGCGGAGGCGGCGATCGACCGCGTGCTCGTGACCGTGCTCTTCACCGACATCGTCGGCTCGACCGATCTCGCGGCCCGGGTCGGCGACCTCCGATGGTCCGAGCTCCTCGACGAGCACCGCGTGCTCGTGCGGCGCGAGCTGGAGAGGTTCCGCGGTCGGGAGGTCGACACAGTCGGTGACGGGTTCGTGGCCACCTTCGACGGACCGGGCCGAGCGATCCGGTGCGCGGCGGCGATCCGCGATGCGCTGCTCTCCATCGGACTTCAGATACGTGCCGGACTGCACACCGGCGAGATCGAGCTGCGTGCCGACGACATCGCCGGGATCGCCATTCACATCGCGGCGCGTGTCCAAGCCGAGGCGGAGCCCGCGGAGGTCCTGGTGTCGAGAACGGTGGTCGACCTGGTCGCCGGCTCGGGGATCCGCTTCGACGATCGAGGGAGCCACGAGTTGAAGGGCGTGCCCGGACAGTGGGAGCTCTTTGCCGCCGACCTCCCGGTCGCCGCCTAGCTAGCGACTTGAGTCCACGATCATGTTCGAGTCACGGCGCTTCGGTCGCGGACTGCAAGCGAGGCGCGTAGTAGTCGAAGAAGAAGCAGGCGACGAGTCCGCCGCGCGAGCCAGTGCCGGACTTCTCGAAGATGGCCTTCAGATGGCCGTGAGCCGTGTACGGGGCAAGGTGCAGGCGATCGGCGATCTCGCTGGTGGAGAAGCCCTAGGCGACGAGCTCGGTGACTCGTCGGTCGCGGTGGGAGTGGCTCCTCGGGCGCCCGGCTGCGGGGAGGTGGCCCGCCCGGCGGGTGAGACCGATGAGACTGGTTGCCCACGGTCGTCGTACCTGTTGCACCCGATGCGAGAGGAGCCACACATGGCCTACGTGAACGTCCTGCCGAGCCTCCAGGTCGAGGCCTTCGAGGCGACCGTTGCGTGGTACGAGCGCCTGTTCGGTCGGGCGCCGGGCCGCCGCCCGATGGACGGCTGCGTCGAGTGGCAGCTCGCCCCGACCGGCGGTGTGCAGGTCTTCCGCAACCCCGAAGGCGCCTCCCCCGCCACGATCATCATCGGTTTCGACGACCTCACCGCCGCGGTCGAGGCGCTTCGGCGCCGGGACATCGAGGCCGAGGTCTACGACGTCCCCTCGGGCCAGTTCCGCCTCGCCCAGCTGGAGGACCCATCCGGCAATACCGTCATGCTCTCGCAGGACCTGAGCTAATCATCCTCATCAGTTGGCGACGGTTCTCCGAGGCCGGCACCGACCAGCCGAGGAGCCGTGCGTTGCCGCTGCTTCTGACCAGTCGAGAGCAAACCAGCGGAGCCCTGATGCGTCCGTCGCGCAGGGTGATTTCCGACACGTCGTGTCGACGAGCACACCACTCGATGCAAAGGGTGAGGCAGCGCGCCGCACATGACACGCTCGTCCACTCCGATTCAGGGTCAGTGGGCGACCACCAGGCACCAGGCCGGTTCGGCTCGCGTCAGGAGAAGATGTCGTAGCCGGGGGTGAGCACCTTACCCGGATCGAACTTCCGCTTGGCGGCGTCCATCTGAGCGAAGGCCGAGCCGAAGTGGTCGCGCCATTCGGCACCGGAAAGCGGGAACGCACTGACGGGGTACAGGGTGCCACCCGCGGCCTTGACCCTCTCGTACATGGCCTTGTTGGCCTCCACGAGCCGGCTCGCATTGTTCGCGTCGTCGGTCGGCGGGATGCGGATCAGATTGAAGGCGTAGCAAAGACGTTCCGATGGCATCGGTACCAGCGGGCTGGCGATCGCCTGTTTCTTGATCGGCGAGACCACGACCTGGCCGAACTGGCCCAGGTCCGTCGCCGGATTCAGCGCAGCCAGCTCCGCGTTGACGACGGACTCGATCTCTGAGTCGCCGACGAATGTCGCGATCCAGGGGTGCGGGAAGAACCACTGGCCGTTGGCTCGTAGCGCCTGCTCGAGCGCGGCGAGCCGGGTGAGGTAGTCGAAGTAGCCAATGGTGGTTGGCTGCCGCTGCGCCGGGTCGTCGGACAGGCCGGACAGCAGGGCGTTGTCGTCCGGCAGGTTGCCCGTGAAGTACTTCGCAGCGTCCAGCCGGAACGCGAGGCCGCCACTTGGCGATCCCAGGATCGCGCCCTGCACCGCGTCGAACCGGTTGTCACCGGAGAGCAGCCGCGCGTCCTTCAGCATCGTCGCGAGGTCGGGGTACAACAGGAGGAAGCGGCGCACCGACTCGGGTGCCGCGACGAGCTTGAGCGTCGCCCTCGTGATGACACCCACCTGGCCGAGACCGGCGCGAACCGTGTTGAACAGCTCGGCGTTGTTGGTCGCCGAGCAATTGACCTTCTCCCCCTTGCCGGTCACGACCTCCATCTCGACCACGTTGTCGCTTTGCATGCCGAATGATGAGGTCGTGCCGCCGACACCGCCGACCACCAGAGTGCCGCCGACCGACAGCTCGATGTAGTCGGTGAGCACGGGCGGCGTCATGCCATGCCCGAGTGTCGCGTCGAGCACCTCGCTCCACTTCGCACCCGCGTCGACGACGATCGTGTCGCCCTCTACGAGCCCAATCTTGCGCAGTGTCGACATGTCGGCGACGATGCCGTCCTTCACCGCCGAGCGGCCGAACGTTGAGTGGTGCTGTCCCTGCGCGGCGAACTTGCGGCCCCGCTGCGCAGTCCACTGGATCGTCTCGGCCACGTCGTCGGCCGATCCCGGTAGCAGTAGGCCCGCCGGGGACTCGTGCACGATGTGCCCGAAGTCGCCGACGGTCCTACGCAGCCTCTCCTCATCGAAGCTCAACTCACCGTCCAGCGGCGGTGGACGCAG
>JBOGFL010000056.1:0-7474 GCA_050743285.1 Acidimicrobiia bacterium | reverse complement strand
TCGTGGGGCGCGCCGTACCCTTCGAGGGCCCGTGCCTCCTGACGATCGATCCGGCGACCCTCCTGCCGACCGGTGAAGTCGTCGAGGACGCCCTTCCCGCCGCCGCGATGACCCGGCTCACCGAGATCGAGCTACGGGAGCCCGATGTCAACAAGTTCACGGCACTCGCGCGATCGCAACGGCTGGCGGCCAGCCTCAGCGGCGCCACCTCGGGCGACATGGATCGGAGCCTGCGCCAGCGTGAGCTGCGACGCCCGAGCGGCTTCGGAGACGAACTGCGTCTCGTGTTCTCCGGCACCGCGGGAACGTGGGGAGCGCTGACGCTACTCCGCGAGGCCAAGCGCCCGAACTTCACGCCCGCCGAGGTGCGCTTCCTCGCGACGCTGGCGGAGCCCCTGGCCGACGGCCTCCGGCGCGCCGCGCTGGTCGGTGGGGGCGCGGTCCACGACGACAATGGCGACGTCGGCCTTCTGGTGCTGGCAGCCGATGACACCGTCGAGATGGCCAACCGAGCCGCAGACCGGTGGCTCGATGAGCTGGGGACCGCGAACTCGACCGGCGCACATCTCCCGATCGCGGTCCTTGCCGTCGCCGCCAAGGCTCGGGCCACCGGCGACGAGCGCGAGAACAACCCGGATGGCGATCTCGCGCGCGCCCGGATCCGGACCCCGGCGGGACGCTGGGCCGTTGTACGAGGCTCGCTTCTCGGTGACGGCGATTCGCCCCGCGTCGCAGTCTTGCTCGAGCCGGCCCGTCCGCCGGAGCTGGCTCCGCTGATCGCCGACGCGTACGGCTTCACCCGTCGAGAGCGGCTCGTGACCGAGATGGTGGCGCAGGGCTTCTCGACACGCGAGATCGCCGGGCGGCTGCACATATCTGCGTACACCGTGCAGGACCACCTGAAGTCGATCTTCGAGAAGTCCGGAACCAGCTCGCGCGGCGATCTCGTTGCCCGACTCTTCTTCGACCACTACGCGCCCCGTCTCACCGACCCAACGAACTCTTCCTGACAGACGCGAGTCGCGTCATCCCGCCTTCGGGTCGATGTGGGTGGGCCGGCCACGGATCCGGACCTTGTCCATGAACGACATCCCCAAGGTGGTCTTCTCGGCCACGCTGACCAGCGCCGATTGGGCGGAGAGCCGGATCGCCAGCGGCGACCTGACCGAGGACATCGACCGGCTCAAGCGTGAGCCCGGCGGTCCGATCCTCGCCCACGGCGGCGCCACGTTCGTCCACTCGCTGGTACGCGCCGGGCTGGTCGACGAGTACCGGCTGGTGATCCACCCGGTCGCGATCGGCCACGGCACCGGCCTGTTCAGCTTGCTGCCCGAGCCGCTGCGGCTGGATCTGGTGGAGGCGCACACGTATCCCTCCGGCACCGCGATCCACGTCTACCGCCGCAGAGACAACTGAGCCTGAACGGCCCGACATCACGAAACGGTAGGAACAACTCATGGCGAACCTCGTGCTCGACATGTCGATGTCGCTGGACGGCTTCATCGCCGGGTCCGAGGACGGCGCGGCCAACCCGCTCGGCATCGGCGGGCACCGCCTGCACGACTGGCTGGCCCACGGCAGTGGCGACGACCCTCGTACGTTCAGGCCCGACGGACCCAGCGGCGAGGTCTTCGACGAGCTGATGGCCACCGGAGCGGTCCTCGTCGGCCGGCGAACGTTCGACCTCGCCGGACGCTGGAACGGCGACCACCACGACGGGGTGCCGATCTTCGTACCGACGCATCAGCCGCCCCACGACCCGCCGACCGCGCCCGCGGCGGTCACGTACGTCACCGACGGCATCGAGTCGGCCGTCGCCCAGGCCATGGCCGTAGCCGGGGACCGGAACGTGTTGCTGCACGGCGCCGACACCGCCCAGCGCTGCCTGCGCGCCGGGCTGCTCGACGAGATGGAGATCCACGTCGTGCCGATGCTGCTCGGCCAGGGCCGGCGACTGTTCGACCACCTCAGCGCCGACCACATCGAACTCGAAGTGACCCGGGTGGTCGACGCCCCCGGCATCACCCACCTGCACTACCGCGTCAATCAGGCGCGCTGAACCCCCACGATCCCCATCGGAAACTGCAATGACCTCCCTCATCGACCAGACCATCTCCGGGTACGTCATCGGCACCTGGGACATCGACGCGGCGCATTCCGAAGTCTCGTTCACCGTGCGGCACCTGATGGTCAGCAAGGTGCGCGGCCACTTCGCGCGCTACGAGGGCACCATCGAGCCAGGCGAGAACGTCCTCGACTCGCAGGTCGCCGTCATCGCCGCCGCCAACTCGCGTTCGACTACGGGCCTTGGCCGCTCAGCCGGCGGTGATAGCTTCCGGGCACTCGCAGTGCCGACGCGATAGAGAGGGCACGTCATGGTCGAACGCGGCATGACCGAGCTCTTCACCGAGATGCCACCCTCCCACTGGTGCGTCACGCCCTACCGTCTGTGTGATTACCGCTGCGTGTACTGCTGCACCGGCGCGCAGGGGGAGTCGATACCGGTGATGTCCGCGGCGGAGGCGGTCGATGAAACACGGCGCCGCCTACGTGAGATACCTCAGCCGCGGTACATGATCCTCGGCGCCTTCAGTGACGCCTATCCGTCCGTGGAAGGTACGCACGGCATCACCCGTGCGATCGTCGAGGAGCTCGTTCGCGCCGGCCAGAAGTTCGGGATCGTGACGAAAGGCGAGAGCGTCCTACGCGATCTGGACCTGCTCCTCGCACACGGTGGCCGTGCGTTCGTTCAGGTGTCGATCTGCTCGGTCGACGATGCGGTGTTACGCAAGCTAGATCCCGGAGCTCCGTCGGGAACCGCGCGTTTCGCAGTTATCGACGAACTGCACCGCGCCGGGGTTCGGACAGGTTTGAACATTCTTCCGTGGATCCCCGATGTGACCGACACCGTGGCTCTGATTGCTCGGGTCCCGGTCGACGTCGAAGTCACCCTGGGAGCCTGGTCATTCGGAAAAGAGAACACGGCGCGGCGCTTGCTCGGCCGCGTGTTCACCCGCGACGAGGTGGTCCGCCGCTACTTGGACGAGTACCGACGCCTTGGCCACATCCAAAACACGTCCTGGGTGCGACCGCCGCCACCAGGTACGGACAACTCCGCGAGGAACCGGCTGCCCCGCCTCCCGGCCCCGAGTGGTGACGTTCGAGTCGGCGTCCGAGCTTGAACAGTGGCGATGAGGCGGATCGCAACGCCAGTCGTCAACGGTCGCGCGCCGCGCCTGCTCGACTACATGGCGACGTGCAACAGCTGGTCGCTGAACACGTACTCGGCCTGTGAGTTCCGCTGCGTGTACTGCATCACCGGCGCACAAGGCGTCTCAAAGCCCCAGTACCCGAAGGAGCATGTCGGGGCACAGCTCCGACATGAGCTCGGCGCCGTTGGTCGTGTCGTCAGCGTCGGCGTCGGCAACCTCCGCGACGCCTACCCGACCGTCGAGGCACGCTACGGCGTCACGCGTACCGCGATCGAGGAGCTCGTTGCGCAGCGAAAGGCGTTTGTCATCATCACGAAGGGGTCGACGGTCCTGCGTGACCGCGAGCTGCTCGCGTCGTACTCTCGCGCGAAAGTTTGCGTGTCCCTCTGCAGCGTGGAGGAGCACACGGTTCGGCTCGTCGATCCCAAAAGCGCCGAGCGCCGCGGAGCGACTGGACGTGATCCACGAACTGGCCGCGGCCGGAGCGCGGGTCAGCGTGAGCGCAGCTCCGTGGATCCCCGGCGTCAGCAATGCGCAGGCACTCATCGATCGCATCGACGAGCACATCGGCATCCGGTTCGGCGTGCTCAACGTACTCAGCCCGGAAGTCGCTGCAACCCCGTACGGAAAGCGCTTCACGCAGCAGGCAGTGAACGACGCGTACATGCAGGAGTTTCAGCGGACCGAGCCGCGGCCCAACGTCAGCTGGTTGCGCCCCGTTCCGGCCGACGGTTCGCCGCGTGGATGCCACCCGTTTCGTGACCTGCTCGAGAGCCGCGACTGTTCGATCTAGCCCTCCTGCACCGTGGACCACACGCCAGCTGCTCGCAAGTGCGCCGCGGCCCGGAAACCGGGGGGATGCTCACCCCGAGTGCCACAACGGTTCGCCATTGCGCATGATCCTTCGGCTGATGCCCACCGACTACCGCGGCTCTTCTTCCGGCGCTCGTGGTCAGAACACGGGGACCTGGATGTCTTGGCCGGCGAGGATGGCGCCGGCGGTGGTGAGGGTGTCGCGCTTGACGAGGAAGTGCTGGGCGAGCGTGTGGATGTCGCGCAGGCGGCGCTGGAGGGGGGAGTCGGCGTAGACCGAGGTGCCTCCTCCAGCGCGGTAGGCGGCGTCCACCGCGGCGACCGCGCGCTCGGTGGCCCAAACCGCCGTGGCGCGGATCCTGGCCCGTTCCTCCAGCGTGAGCGATCCGCTCGTGGTGGCGGTCGCCCACATCGCCTCGGCGGTTTCGTAAAGCAGGGCCCGAGCTGCTCGGACTTCGGTGTCGGCCGTGGCCAGCTCATGCTGGAAGAGGGCATTGGTGGCAAGGGGCGCGGGGTCGAGCAGCGGGATCTTGTCGGTGGCGAGGGCGACGATGTCGTCCAGCGCACCCTGGGCGGTGCCCATGGCGACGCTGGCGATCTCGACCGACAGCAGCGCGGGGACCGGGACGTGGACGATGACCTCGTCGAGGCACGGCTCGTCGGCGTCGACGAGGAACGTCATATCGGCCGGCACGTCCACGTCGGTGGTGTGGAAGTGGTGGCTGCCCGTGCCGGCGAGTCCGGACGCGCGCCAGGTGTCCTCGATCACGACCTGGTCGGGGGAGAACACGGCGCCGCGAAGCTGGGGGACGCCGTCCACGATCCCCTCGATGCAGTCGCCCCACAGCCAGTCGGCGTGCTCGCAGCCGCTGGCGAAACCCCACCGACCCGTCACCCGGTAGCCGCCGGCCACGCTCGAGATCTGGCCGGTCGGGTTGATGGCGCCCGCCACGATGACATCACGGTCGGCAGGGAACAGCCGGTCGAAGCTGGCGCGGGGCAGTCCGGCGAGGTCGACCCACGCGCTGGCGCCGATCATGACGGTCCACCCCACCGATGCGTCCGATCGAGCCAGGGCCCCGAAGACCCGTAGGGCCGCAGCCAGATCGGCGCGCATGCCGCCGTGGCTGGGCGGAAGCAGCAACCGGAAACAGCCCGCGCGGATCAACTCGTCGAGCAGGTCGCGCGGGATCCGCCGTGCCGCTTCGATCTCGATGGCACGGTTTGCGATGGTCGGCCCCAGGTCGCGTACACGCGCCAGGACGCCCTGAGCCGTCATCGAGCGCCGCTCCACCGTCGTCATGCCCCGATCTATGGCAGTCATGGCCGCAGCATCGGGGCTTCGGCGGCGTGGCGGGCTCGCAGCTCGGCGTCCCAGCCACCGTTGCAGTAGCCGACGGCCTCGGTGATGCGACTGTCGCGGACCTCGCAGAGCCAGAGATGGCGCGCCACGAGCGGCTCGGTGCCGTGCACTCCTTCTTCCTCGTGCTCCATCGCGAAGCCCGTAGCGGTGGGGACGACCCGCAGGATCCGAGACCCAGCGGGGCCGTCGGCGATCTCGCGCAGGTGGGCAGCGAAGGCGTCCGGACCCTGGAGCTGGAAGCGCCACAGAGGTGGATAGATGTCGAAGAACGCGTCGGGAGCGAACAGGTCCTGCCCCGCGTCGAGCGTCTCGAAGCACCGGTTGAACGCGGTGCTCAGTCGCTCCACGGTGGCGAGGTCGACCGTCCCCTCGATCTGCTGGCTCGGCATCGCTCCTCCTCCGTTCCCGGGCCGCTCGACCCGACGGAGGGAACGTACGGTGCGGCAGGCTCACCCGCTTCGCCCGAAGCCACCATCTTGTCGGCCGGCCTGTGGTGCGATCTCACCACGCGGCCGCGGGAGGCCGGTTAGACCAGGCCGCGCTCGTACGCGTAGGCAGTCGCCGCGGCACGCGACGATAGGCCGAGCTTGCCGAAGATGTTCTGGAGGTGGCGGCCCACGGTGTGCTCGCTGATGAACAGCGCGGCGGCGACCTCCCGGTCGGTCTTGCCGGCCGCCACCTGCCGCAGCACCTCGCACTCGCGTTCGGTCAACCCGCCAGGTCGCGCTGACCGCTCGGACCTGGCCAGCCTCGCCGCACGCGCCAGGTCGGGCTGGGCGCCGAGTTGCTCGAACACCGTCCGGGCGGCCTCGAGCTCGAGGTCGGCGGCGTCCTGGTCGCCCAGGGCCCGGCAGGCGAGGCCGATGCGGACGCGTGCGCGTGCGGCGTCATGGGGCATCTCCAGGTCGCGCCAACCGTTGTACGCTCGGCGGAGGGCGCCGAGCGCCGCGGCTGCGTGACCTTCGGCCAGGAGCACCGAGCCGGCGCCGTAGGCGGTGATGGCGTGGAGGAGCGGGGCCTCGAACGCGTGGGAGAGCTTGGTCAGCTCGTCGACGGCCGACCGAGCCTCCTTCACCTCGTCGGCGGCGAGCATGATCTCGACGCAGGCCGCCAGCATCGCCGAGTGGCGGAGCTGCCCGCGGCTCTCCTCGACCATGCGCCGGATGGCGACGAGCGCAGCCTCCACCCTGCCTTCCGCTAGCCGAAGGAGCGCCAAGCCAGGAGCCGGCTCGAGCCCGTGCAGGCTCGCGGCCCGGAACGCCCGCTCGGCCTCGGCGAGCTCGCCCCTCAACCGGTGGAGCTCGCCCTGCTGGTACAAGGCGAGCCCCAGCGCAGGATGCGCCGGCTCGGACAGGCGCTCGCGAGCCCGTTCCGCCTCGGACAGCGCGTCCGCCCAAGCCCCGTGGGCCTGGAGCAGCTGGGAGCGGTGCACCATGCACTGGCCGCGATAGGGCACGAGATCGGGTTGGGCGCCACACCACCGGTCGAGGGCCTCGGTCCACTCGGCCGCACGCCGGAGGTCGAACACGTCCATGCACGCCTCGATGACCGCGCAGTACACGATCCCGGCCGGAATCGGCGAGACCTCACCCGTGGCCACCGCCACCATGACCTCATCGAGCAGCTGCATACCCGTCGCGATCTCGCCCGACGCCAGGACCGCCTGACCCCGGCCCAGCGTCCCGAACGCCAGCAGGTCGCTGTCGTCGAACCGCCTCGCGACCTCGACGATCTCGTCGGCGACCGCGCTGGCAGTCTCCGGGTCGCCGTTCTCCAAGGCCTCGAGGCCAGGGACGACCTGGAGATAGCCACGCGCCACGCCCTCGCCGCCCGCGTCGGCGACCAGGCGGGCCGCACGGGCGAGCCAGCCGCTGGCCTGGGCGGTCTCGCCCCGTAGCAGCAGACCGAACGCCAACCAGAACGCACACCGCGCCGCCCGGTCGGGATCCCCGAGCCCGACCCATTCCACGTGCGCCCGCTCCCAGGCCCGGACGCTCTCGTCGTCTCGACCCACGAGATGGGCGGCAACCGCGAGTCGCTCGAGATCCTCGGTCCCGAGCGAGCCACCACTCGCAACAAGGAGCGC
>JBOGFL010000055.1:0-7422 GCA_050743285.1 Acidimicrobiia bacterium | reverse complement strand
AGATCGGCGACGCGGTGCGGGCGGCTCGGGTCGAGTCGTCCTCGCAAGTCCGCTGGCTTCGCCACGACACCGACAGCGACGAGGGCTACGAAGCCTTTCTCGCCTCCGGCGATCCTGACGACCCAGACCGCGACGTCGACTCGATGGCGCCGGTCCTGGCGATCTACACCGCCGCGTTCTCCGGTCGGCCGAGCGCCGCGCTCATCAGCCATCTCGGGTTCATCGTCGAGGACTTCGCGGTCGGCATGCTGCAGCACATCGACGCCGACACCGTGTACTTGAACTCGGGTCCGCTCTTCCACATCGGCAGCTTCATGACGACGATGGCGACGTTCCACATGGGCGGCACCAACGTGATGATGGCGCGCTTCGACGCCGAAGAGTTCTGCCGACTCGTCGAAGCCGAGCGGTGCACCTCCGGGTATGTCGTCGGCCCGATCATGGACCGCGTCGTCGACGCCAACCGCGATCGACGTTTTGACCTCTCGAGTCTTCGGCTGCCCGGCACCGAAGAGTGGAACGAGATGGTCTCGCCCGAGGTCACGCCGTGGAGCCGCCATGCCGGTGGGTACGGCCAGACCGAGGTGAACGGCCTGGTGACCTTCCGCGGTGTGGGCGGGCTCGGCGAGGGGAGTCACGGGCGCACGCTCCCAATTGCGCAGCTGCGCGTCGTCGGTCCCGACGGCGCCGAACTGGAGCCGGGCGAGGTGGGCGAGATCGTCGTGCGGGGCCCGACCGCGATGGTGGCGTATCACAACCGGCCCGAACTGAACGCCCAACGTCAGCGCGACGGCTGGCACCACACTTCGGACCTTGGTCGCCGCGAGCCCGACGGGACGCTCACGTTCATCGGTCCGATGACGACGATGATCAAGTCGGGCGTCGAGAACGTGTACCCGGCCGAGGTCGAGGCTGCGATCGCGCGTCACCCGGCAGTTGAAGCGGTGTGTGTCATCGGCGTGACCGACCCCGTGTGGGACCAGAGCGTCAAGGCGGTGGTCGTCCGCAAGCCCGGCCAAGACGTTTCCGAGGACGACATCATCGAGTACTGCAAGGTCGAGATCGCGTCGTACAAGAAGCCGCGACTTGTCGAGTTCACCGACGCGCTGCCGCGAGACTCGGTCGGCTTCGTCGATCGCGCCGCGGTCGACGAAGCCTTTGGTGGCGGCGGCTACCCGGGTCCGACCCGAACCCGGGGCTAGAGGAACGACGGCTCTGCCGTTCTCTCTTCCGGGGGCCGGCGCCCGCGGCCGGCGACCAACGTACAGATCGGGCGCCGGCAGGCGCGCGTTACGCTCGGTCGAGACAAGGGGGACACCCATGACTGCAAGCGTCCAGGGCGAGCTCCGCATGCTCGTCGACGGGAAGCTCACCGAGGCGGCGTCGGGCAAGACCTTCTCCAATGTGAACCCGGCCACCGAAGCGGTGCTCGGTGAGGTCGCCGATGCCGGTCCCGAGGACATGGAGCGGGCCGTCGAAGCCGCCCGGCGCGCCTTCGACGACACCGACTGGGCGACGAATCGGGAGTTCCGGAAGCGCTGCCTCCAGCAGCTGAAGGACGCGCTGGAACGCGAGAAGGAGGCGCTGCGGCCCCTGGTCGTCTCCGAGGTCGGGACGCCGATCATGCTCACGTACGCGGTGCAGCTCGACAGCTGCATCGACGACATGCAGTGGGAGATCGACCTCATCGACAAGTACGCGTGGGAAGAGGAGCTGCCGGTCCACGAGTTCATGGGCCTGCGCAGCGCCCGTCGAGTCTGGCACGAGCCGGTCGGTGTGGTTGGCGCCATCACGCCGTGGAACTTCCCGTTCATGCTCAACCTGTCGAAGATCGCGCCCGCGCTGGCGGCCGGCGACACGATGGTGTTGAAGGCGGCGCCCGACACGCCTTGGAGCGCGACCTTCATCGGGAAGATCGTGGCCGAGCAGACCGACATACCGCCCGGCGTGCTCAACATCGTCACTTCCGGTGACAAGGCGGAAGTAGGTGAGGTGCTCACCGGCGACCCCCGGGTCGACATGATCAGCTTCACCGGATCGACCGCGACAGGAAAGCGGATCATGGCGCGCGGTGCCGAGACCCTGAAACGCGTGTTCCTCGAGCTGGGCGGCAAGTCCGCCAACATCATCCTCGACGACGCCGATCTCGCCAGCTCGGTTCCCGCGGGCTCGATGACGTGCCTACACGCGGGGCAGGGCTGCGCGATCACCACCCGCATGCTGTTGCCCGAAGCGCGCTATGACGAAGCCGTCGACATGCTCAAGGCCGCGTTCGAGGCGATTCCGTACGGCGACCCGACGGACCCGTCGAACCTGATGGGACCGGTCGTCAACAAGCGGCAGCAGGAGCGCGTGCTCGGCTACATCGAAAAGGGCAAGGCCGAGGGTGCCCGCCTGCTCGTCGGTGGCGGCCTGCCTGCTGGGTTCGACAAGGGCTACTGGGTCGAGCCGACGCTCTTCGTCGACGTCGACCCCGACTCGACGATCGCCCAGGAGGAGATCTTCGGCCCCGTGCTCGCCGTCCTTCGCTTCAAGGACGACGACGATGCGGTCCGCATCGCGAACAACTCGCAGTACGGGCTGTCGGGAGCCGTCAACAGCGCGTCCCTCGACCGGGCGCTCGCGGTTGCGTCGCGCATCCGCACCGGCACGATCGCGGTCAACGGCGGCCAGTGGTTCGGGCCCGACTCGCCGTTCGGCGGGTACAAGCAGAGCGGGCTCGGGCGGGAGCACGGCGTCGCCGGTTTCGAGGAGTACCTCGAGACGAAGACCGTGGGGCTTCCGGCGCCGGCGTAGTCCGACCGGACGTGCGACACGCGTTCGCGGATCTGAAGATCAACGGTGCGTTCCAGCGTTACCAGGTGAGCACCGCACGCGAGCAGCGGGCGATGCTGGCGGGCGCGAAGGGCCAGCTGCGATGACCGGCGTCCTGGTGCTCTTGCGCCACGGCCAGAGCACCTGGAACCGCGACAACC
Source organism: Acidimicrobiia bacterium (assembly GCA_050743285.1). Taxonomy (GTDB): domain Bacteria; phylum Actinomycetota; class Acidimicrobiia; order IMCC26256; family JACDBD01; genus JBOGFL01. The sequence goes on along the minus strand of JBOGFL010000055.1, from coordinate 4,447 downwards.
GGTTCACCGGGTGGGTCGACGTCGCGCTCAGCGAGCAGGGAGTCGACGAAGCCGTCAGCGCGGGCCGCGTGCTGGCGGCCGAGTCGCTGTTGCCCGACGTCGTGCACACGTCGCTGTTGAAGCGTGCCATCCACACCGCCAGCACCGCACTCTCCGTGCTCGACCGGGACTGGATCCCGGTGCGGCGGTCGTGGCGCCTCAACGAACGGCACTATGGCGCGCTGCAGGGATTGAACAAGAAGGAGACGACCGCCAAGTTCGGCGAGGAGCAGGTCAAGATCTGGCGGCGCAGCTACGACACGCCGCCGGCCCCGTTGTCGCGGGACGATCCATCGCATCCGCGCTTCGACCCCCGCTACGCCGACGTGCCACCGGATCTCCTGCCCGACTCCGAGTGTCTCGCCGATGTTGTCGAGCGCATGCTCCCGTACTGGGAGGACGGGATCGTGCCCGACCTGCGCGAGGGTCGCTGCACGCTGGTGTCCGCCCACGGCAACAGCCTGCGCGCCCTGGTCAAGGAACTCGACGGGATCTCCGACGACGAGATCGCCGACCTGAACATCCCCACCGGGGTGCCGCTGGTGTACCGGTTCGACGACGCGCTGCATGTGCTCGAGCGGGGCTACCTGGGCGATGCGGCCGCCATCGCGGCGGCGACGGAGGCGGTCGCCAACCAGGCGGTCTGATCTTCGGGGATAGGCTGGGAGACATGGCAACTGTCGACATGGGCACGGGCTATCTGCCGCAGTTCGACACGGTTCAGGAGGAGCGCCGGCACCGCCGGGAGCGGCTCGCCGCCGCGTTCCGCTTGTTCGGCAAGTTCGGGTTCGAGGAGGGCGTGGCCGGCCATATCACCGCCCGCGACCCTGAGCACCTCGACACGTTCTGGGTAAACCCACTCGGCATGCCGTTCAGCCACGTCCGCGTCTCCGATCTCATTCGGGTCGATGACGACGGCAGCGTCGTCGAGGGCGACGCGCTGGTGAACACCGCCGCGTTCGCGATCCATTCACAGGTGCACGGCGCCCGTCCCGACGTGCAGGCCGCCGCCCACTCGCATTCGCAGTTCGGCCGGGCGTGGTCGACGTTGGGCCGGCCGCTCGACCCGATCACCCAGGACGCATGTGCGTTCTACGACGACCACGCGCTGTTCGACGATTACACCGGCGTCGTGCTCGACCTCGGCGAGGCGAAGCGACTGGCGGAAGCGCTGGGCGACAACAAGGCGGCCGTCCTCCGCAATCACGGCCTGCTGACCGTCGGTCACTCGGTTGACGAGGCCGCGTTCTGGTACATCACGATGGAGCGCACCTGCCATGTTCAACTGCTGGCGGAGGCCGCCGGCAAGCCGATCATCATCGATCCCCAGATGGCGCAGCTCACCCACACGCAGGTCGGCTCCCATCTCGCGGGCTGGTTCAACTTCCAGCCCCTGTACCAGAAGATCGTCCGCGAGCAACCCGACCTCCTGGACTGAAGCACGGCTTTGGCGTCACCAGGGGCCCTATAAGGGCCCTGAGTGACGCCAAACGCAACTGTCAGAGGCTCGTGCTGAGATCGCGAAATGCACCGCGAACTCGATCGGCTTCTCGCAGCATTCTCGAACGACCATCACGGGGTCTTCACGTCTGTGCACGCCCGTGAACACGGGATGACGCCGCGTCAGATCAAGAACAGGATCGAAACCGGGCAATGGCTCGGTCTCCATGACTTCGTGTATCGGGTCGCGGGTGCACCGTTGACGTGGAAGGGCGCCCTGCTCGCCGCGTGTTGGGCTGGCGGGTTCCGGGCGGTTGCCTCTCATCGGTCGGCCGCGGCGCTCCATGGACTGGCAGGAGGCCGGCTGGACATCGCCGAAATCACTTGTCCGCGATGGCGCCGGGCGCGCCACGACGGGCTCGTCGTCCACGAGACCAAAGCACTGGAGGCATGTGACATCCGGCTTGTCGACGGCATTCCGGTGACGTCCCCCGAGCGCACGCTCTTCGATCTCGGCGCGGTGTGCGGGCCGGTCACCGTCAAGATGGCGTTCGACAAAGCCCGGCGTCTCGGGCTGGTCAGCTGCCGCTCGACGGAACGCGCGCTGTTCCGGCTCGCCCGCCCCGGCCGCCCCGGGTCTCGGAAGCTGCGTGCGGTGCTTGATGAGAGGAACCCGGCCCTCCCTTCCCCCGAGAGCGAGATGGAGACGCTCATGCTCGAGGTCATCCGGCGGCACGGCCTGCCGGCGCCCATTCCGCAGTACGAGATAAGGGTAAACGGCCGGTTCGTTGCCCGCGTCGACGCCGCGTACCCCGACCACAAGATCGCGATCGAGTACCAGAGCATCCAGTACCACGCCGACCACGACCCGCTGATCGACGACAGCCGCCGCCGCAACCGGATTCAGAGCCTCAATTGGCTCGTCGTGGACGCGACCCACCCCGAGCTCAAATCCGGTGGGCACCTGTTCTGTGACGCGCTGCTCGGACAGCTCCGCACTCGAGGCTTTGGCGTCGCGGAGGGCCCGATAAGGGCCCGGGGCGACGCCAAACGGGAGGTGGCCTAGCCCGACTTCGTCCTGAGCCAGGCGATGGTGCCGTCGAGGAAGGCGCCGGTGTCGGGGAACTTGCCGTCGACGATGTCGGCGAACCACTCGGGGACGTAGATCTCGAAGGTGCCGGCGTCGAGCTGGTCGAGGACGGGTTGGACCATCGTGTCGACGGGCAGCTTCTCGACCTCGTCGGCGACCATCGCCTCGTTGTCGGGCAGGTGGAAGAGCTCGGTGTCGATCACGCCGGGGTTGACGATGTGGACGCCGACGCTGGTGTCGGCGAGATCGACCTTGAGGCACTCCGACCACACTGACAGCGCGGCTTTCGACGCGGCGTAGGCGGCCTCACGCGGCGGACCGAGGCGGGCCGCCACCGACGAGATGTTCACGATCCGGCCCTGCCGTTCGATCAGCCCGGGGAGCAGCGCAAGCGTGAGCCGCACCGGCGAGAAGTAGTTGATTGCCATGACCGCTTCGACGACCGTCGGGTCGAGATCCCGCGCGTGCCGGCGTTTCGGGATGCCGGCGTTGTTGACGAGCACGTCGACGCCGCCCAGCGCGTCGTCGGCTTTCTTGGCGAACGTGGTCACCCCTTCGAGGTCGGCCAGGTCGACAACCCACGACTGGGAGTCCGCCGAGTACTCCCGGCAACGCGCCAGTACCTCCTGCAGGCGCTCTTCACGCCGGGCGCAGATGCCGACCACCGCGCCGGCGCGTGCGAACCCCTCTGCGAGCGCGGCGCCGATGCCCGACGACGCGCCGGTGACGAGCACGTTCTTCCCTTCGAGCGCGTATGCCATGGGCGCACACTAATCTCCGGCCGTGCCACTCACCCCCGACTCGGTCTTGCTCACCGACCGGGTCGCGATCGTCACGGGCGCCGCAGTCGGCATCGGAGGAGCCATCGCGACCGCGTTCGCCCGCTTCGGTGCCGACGTCGCGATCTGCGACCGTGATGTGCCGAATCTCGACAGGACGGCGGACGCGATCGAGTCGACGGGTCAGCGCGTGGTCGCAGGTGAGCTCGACGTTCGCGACGGCGACAAGGTCCGCGAGTTCGTTGCCACCGTGCAGGCGGAGTTCGGCGCGGTCGACGTGCTTGTGAACAACGCCGGCGGCGGCTTCCACTCGTCGTTTCTCGACGTGAACGACAAGGGCCAGGACACACTCATCCGGGAGAACTTCACCAGCGTGACCAACTTTGTTCGCGCCGTCGTGCCGCTCATCCCGGAGCGGGGTGGTTCGATCATCAACCTCACGTCGATCGAGGCACACCGGGGCGGGCCGGGTTACGCGGTGTACTCGGCGATGAAGGCGGCGGTCGCCAGCCTCAGCAAGAGCCTCGCTCTGGAGCTCGGCGACAAGCTGATCCGGGTCAACTGCATCGCGCCCGACGTGATCCCGACGCCGGGCCTCAGCGGCGAGGTGCCGACCAACACGCCGCTGCCCCGCGCCGGTCACGTCGACGACGTGGTCGGCGCCGCGCTCTACCTCGCCGGCGACCTGTCGAGGTTCGTCACCGGGAGCACCGTGCACGTCGACGGCGGGAATGTCGCCGCCGGCGGCTGGTACCGAAGGCCCGACGGCACCTTCGCCACCGCGGGCCCATGAAGCTCGGCCTCACGCTCGGCGCCCTCAACTCGGCGGTGCACGTCGAGGCAACCCTCGAGGCCGAACGGCTCGGCTTCGAGTCGGTGTGGCTCCCCGAGCACCTCGTGCTCACCGTGCGGATGAGCCGTTCGCCGCACCCAGGTGAGGAGCATCCACCGGTGCCGCCGACGACGCCGGTGTTCGACTGCTTCACCTACCTCGGCTACCTCGCCGGCCGCACCGAGCGCATCCGGCTCGGCACCCACGTCTACAACCTCGGCCTGCGTCATCCCTTCATCGCCGCGCGCGGCGTGCAAACCCTCGACC
>JBOGFL010000054.1:0-4044 GCA_050743285.1 Acidimicrobiia bacterium | reverse complement strand
GGTCGAAACACCCCATGACGTCTGCCACGCGAACTCAGATCCGCCCGTCTCGTTCAAGAACGTGATGTCGAATGCCCGGGAGAAGTTTTGACCGAGCTCGTGGCTCGTGCCCATCTGAAGGGCTTTGCCGTCGCGCATCATCCCTTCACAGGCCCACGTCGTGTGCGCGCCCGCGAAGCGCTCCTGCTCGGTCTTCCGGCCGAGGAGTACCGGTGCCGCGAGCACGTTGACCATGAAGTCCTCGTACACGTCGCGCAGGATCTGCAGCGCGTACGCCCGCGCTTCGGCTTCGGTCGCGTGCGCGGTGTGGCCCTCCTGCCAGAGGAACTCGGTGGTCCGCAGGAACAGGCGCGGACGCAACTCCCAGCGCACGACGTTGGCCCACTGGTTCACCAGCAGCGGCAGGTCCCGGTAGCTCTGGACCCACTTCGAGAAATAGGAGTTGATGATCGTCTCGCTGGTCGGGCGGACGACGACGGGTTGCTCGAGCTCCTTCCCACCGCCGTGGGTCACGACCGCCAGTTCGGGACTGAACCCCTCGACGTGTTCGGCCTCCCGGTGAAGAAGGTCCTCGGGGATGAACAACGGGAAGTACGCGTTGGCGGCCCCGGCCGCCTTGATGCGGGTGTCGAGCTCGGCCTGCATCCGTTCCCAGATCGCATAGCCGTAGGGCCGGATGACCATCGTGCCCCGCACCGGGCCGTTCTCGGCCAGCTCTGCCTTGGCGCAGACGTCCTGGTACCAGCGCGGGAAATCGGCTTCCTGTGACGCGAGGACGTCGGCCTTGGCCATTCCGGAAACCTTAGGTGCGGCCCGGGCGCAGCTCGCGATCATTCCCTGTTATCGCTCAGGCGGAGAACGGCGCGACGTCGATGGTCGCGGGGACCCACCCGGGATGGTCCTCCGGGCTCCGGTCAGTCGAGGAATCGTCTGAGCGTCGCGCGGCTTCAGGCCGGCATCGAGATCTCGATCTGGCCCGTCACCATCGCGCCGAGGAACCCGCCGTCAACGTGCAGCGCTTCGCCCGCCACGTACGAGGAACGCGGGCTGTTGAGGAAGACGAGCGGCCACGCCTGCTCCTCCGGCGTAGACCGCCGGTTGGAGGGCCCGATGAACGCGTCGATCAGCTCCTTGCCCGACTGGGCCTCGAACGACGGCATCATCGGCGTGTCGGTCGGCCCCGGGTTCGTGCAGTTGAGGCGGATGCCCTGGTCGAGCAGCGAGGCGGCGCGCAACGCCACCCAGGCGTTGATCAGCTTCTTCGACGGCAGGTACCCGGTGGCGATCTGGTCGGGGTTGGCCTCGCACCACGTCGTGCCCTCGTCGAAGCCGTCGGTGGTGATCGCCGGCATGAGATCGGCGATGACCTGCTGCCAGCCGAGCCCGGCGTTCGACGCGACACACGCCGCCGCGGAGCCCGCCGGCATGTTGGGCACCAGACTCTCGATGAGATGCCGCGCGCCGAAGAAGTTGACAAGCACCGTGTCGAGGTCGGAGAACGGCGCGCCGGGCAGGCCGGCCACGCTGAAGATCGCGTCGACGGGCGGGCCGATCGCGGCGACCGCATCGTCGATCGAGGCACGATCCCTGAGATCGATCTCGATGCTCTTGGCGACGGGCACGTCACAGGGCTTGACGTCGAGGCCGATCACCTCGGCCCCCAGATCACCCAGGATCCGGGCGGTCGCGGCACCCATGCCCGATGCGTAGCCGCTGACCACCGCCCGCTTCCCCTCGTACTGAAGGACGTCCTTGATCATGTCGCTCCTCGGCGTGACGTTGGTAGCGCAGTCTTTCACATCGCCTCGCGGGCCTACCGTGGAGGCGATCGGGAGCCGTCCAAGGAGGAGCGATGGGACTGTTCGACAGATTCAAGCGTGCGAAGGACAAGGCGGGCGACCTCGTCGAGGAACACGGGGACAAAGTGGAGTCCGGCATCGACAAGGCCGCCGACTTCGCCGACGACAAGACGCGTGGCAAGTACTCGAAGCACATCGACAAGGGCGCCGACACTGCCAAGGACGCCATCGAGAAGCTCGACGACAACTGACCAGGGTTTACGTTGTGCCGGGGTCGGACCGACCAGTCGTGGTTCGACTCCTGCGAATCAGACTCACGCCGAGGGCGATGAGCCGGACGCTCCAGAGGATGTAGCCGTCGCCGCCGGGCATTCTCTCGTGGCGCTCACCCCCGTCTGGGCTCTACGATGCGGCCCTGGCACCGGCCACTGGGAGGCCGGGGTGAACAAGGGGCGAGCGAATGGACGAGCCGGGTTCCGCGACGGAGTGCCACGATCCCACCGCGGGTTGGGTCACGGTGATCGCGGCGGGCCTTCTCGCGATCGGATCGCTCCTGCAGTGGGCGTCCGTGACGAGGGCCTTCGAGACCATCTCGTTGAACGGCACCGAAGGCGACGGCCAGCTGACGCTGCTGGCCGCCGTGCCGATCGGCATCGTCGGGCTGCGCGCGATTCGGCACAAGAGCCACCCGGGGCAGCTGGTCGTGGTGCTGGTCGCCGCCGCGTTTGCTGCGTCCGTGTGCGTCTACAACATCGGAAACCCCGATGGGATCACCGACGAGTCCGCGTACCTGGATATGTCTGCTTTCTTCGGTCTTTGGCTTGCCGCGGTCGGCTGGCTGGCCGCAACCGCGGGCGCGCTGGTAGGGCTCGTCGGCAGGCAAACGCGAGTCCCCGGCCTTCCACCGTCCGCGCCGGCCGGGGACTGCCCACAGCCTGAGATCGCAGCCCCTCACTCCGGGTAAGCCGCTGAACTCGATCGACGCCGCGTCAGGGCCTGCGAGAATGCGAAGAAGGGTCAGCCGTTCGCGCGATTGCGCGGTCGCGAACCCTGATCCGTTCCAGCCCACCCGCGACACCCGCCCCCCGATTCGGCGTGGGGCGGTCGCGTCACCCCGATCCAGGACATCCGCCTCGTCCTTCAACACTACTGGGGCAAGCGGCGGTTCCACCAAGTCGCGACTACCGGCACCCATCTCGCCGACTACGCCCGCCGAGTGCTGCACGAAACGCGCACGGTTTTCACGATCGGTTGAGCGTCCGGAGTCACCTCGCGCGTAACGACAGCGCGCCGAGGAGCGCGCCGTCGGGCGTGGTGACCAGCAGGCTCGTGGCCCCTCGTTGTTGCATGCGTTCGGTGGTGGAGGCGAGCTCGGCGTCGGCTCGCACCGTGGTCGGACCGAGCTCCATCATGGTCTCGACCACGTCCGGTGACGTCGCATCGATGCGATCGAGGCGCAGGCGACCCTGCACGATGCGACGCTCGTTGACTACTACGCAGAGGTCCCATCCCGCCGACCGGGTCCGGGCCGCGACCTCAGCGAGGGCCTCGGAGGGGTGGCACGTGGGGACGTCACGGTCGATGGCGTCGACCACCCGGGTAGTGCCGGAGCCGGGGCCGTCGATCGGGAGCCCGGCCGCGAGCCAGTCGGCTTTGCCGGCCGTGTAGTCGTAGACCTCGTGGAAGCCGAGGGCTTCGAGCCGCCACGCGGCTCGGGGGCTCATGTCACAGAGCGAGTCCCAGCAGTAGACGATGACCGGACGCCCGGGCTCGAGCCGTTCAGTGGCAGCGCCATAGGAGAGCTGTCTGAGGGGAAGGTGCAGGGCGCCGGGCAGGTGCATCTCTTCGTACTCGTCGGCGGGGAGGACCTCGACGAGTTGCGCGCCCTGAGCCGCGAGACGCTCGACGTCATGGCGGTGGATCGGCGTGGGCATCAGGGACCCCGCCGTGACCGGTGGCGCCACCGGAAGAGGGCAGCGGTGACGACCAGCAGGCCGGCGGTGATCAGCAGCCAGCCGCCGAGCGCGATGCCGGTGAGCGCCGCGAAGAACCCCGCCGCCGCCAAGACTGGGACCGCACAGCAGACCGCGGCCGCGACCCCCGCCACCACCACCAATCCACCGCCGCCACCGCGCTGGCCGGGACGTGCGTGCCCCGCGGTTCGGCTGGTCCCGGCCTGGTCGTCCATAGCGCGCCTCACATCCAGTCGGGGCCGATGCGACGACACGACGCCAGGTGCTCGCCG
>JBOGFL010000053.1:0-2626 GCA_050743285.1 Acidimicrobiia bacterium | reverse complement strand
GGCCCTCGGTCGTCCGTCCGGTGGCGAACAGGATGAAGGCCGCGACCAGCAGACCGGCGAGGACCGCCGCGCCGCCGGTGACGATGAGAAGCCGGGCGTCGGGCCCCGACGGCCACGCGGCCCGGGGTGTCTTCTCGGGTGTTGTCGGACTGGCGGTCATTGGCCGGGAAAAACCTCCGTGAGTAACGTGACCAGGCTATGCAACGGACGTACCGGGTCGTCATCGCGAAGCCCGGCCTCGACGGCCACGACCGGGGCGCCAAGGTAATCGCCCGGGCGTTGCGCGACGCCGGTTTCGAGGTGATCTACACGGGATTGCACCAGACGCCCGAGCAGGTCGCCGAAACCACCCTCCAAGAAGATGCCGACGCGATCGGCCTCTCGGTGCTCTCCGGCGCCCACCTCACCCTGTTTCCCCGCGTCGTCGAGCTGCTCCGGGAAAAGGGCCGTGGTGACGTGCTCGTCTTCGGCGGCGGTATCGTGCCCGACGCCGACATCGGGCGCCTCGAGGCGGCCGGCGTGGCACGGGTTTTCACTCCGGGCGCGTCGTTCGACCAGATCGTCGACTGGCTGAGTGCCGCACTCGACGCCCGGGAGGCCCAGGCCGCCGGTTAGGCACGCAGGAGCGCAGTGGACCTCTACGAGTACCAGGGCAAGGAGTTGTTCGCGCGGTACGGGATTCCCGTGTCGCCGGGACAGCTCGCGCTGACCGTCGACGAGGCGGTCGCGGCCGCCGACCAGCTCGGCTACCCCGTCGTGGTGAAGGCCCAGGTCCTCATCGGCGGGCGCGGCAAGGCGGGCGGCATCAAGCTCGCCGCCGACGCCACCGAGGCTCGCGCCCGTGCCGGCGCCATCCTCGGCATGGACATTCGCGGTCACGTGGTGGCCTCGGTGTGGATCGAGAAGGCGAGCGACATCGCCTCCGAGTACTACGCCTCCTTCACGCTCGACCGCGAGGCGCGGCTCCACCTCGGCATGCTCTCGGCGCGAGGCGGCGTCGACATCGAGCAGGTCGCGGCCGAGGACGCCGACGCGATCGCCCGGATCCACGTCGACCCACTCGAAGGGCTCAGTGCCGGGGCCGCCCGGGCCTGGGTCGACGAAGCCGGCCTCGAGGACGAGGCGCGCGCCGGCGCCGTCGACCTGCTGCTCGCGCTCTACCGTGCCTACACCGAGGGTGATTGCGACCTCGTCGAGGTCAATCCCCTGATCCTCACCGCCGACGGCCGCGTCCACGCCCTCGATGCGAAGGTCACGCTCGACGCCAACGCCAAGTTCCGGCATCCCGAGTGGGAGGCCTTCGAGGGCACGCAGGTGATCGACGCCCGTGAGCGCGCAGCGACGGCCAAGGGCCTCAACTACATCGGGCTCGACGGCACCGTCGGCATCATCGGGAACGGCGCCGGGCTCGTGATGAGCACGCTCGACGTCGTGCACCAGGTCGGGGGCACCGCGGCCAACTTCCTCGACATCGGGGGTGGTGCCCGAGCCGAAGTGATGGCGAACGCGCTAGAGGTCGTCAACAACGACGACAACGTGCGCTCGATACTCGTGAACATCTTCGGTGGCATCACGAAGGGTGAAGAGGTCGCCAACGGCATCGTGGCGGCGATGGGCCGAGTCGAGATGCGCTCGCCGATCGTCGTCCGGCTCGACGGGACGAACGCCGAAGAGGGTCGCGAGATACTCGCCGGGCACGAGTCCGACCGGCTGCGGTCGCGCCCGACGATGCTCGAAGCCGCGGAGACGGCAGTGGAGCTGGCGGGCCGAACATGAGCATCTTCGTCGACGAGGCGACCAAGGTCGTCTACCAGGGCCTCACCGGCAGCCAGGGTCAGTTCTACGGCTTGCGCAACCGCGAGTACGGCACGCAGGTCGTCGCGGGAACGAACCCGAAGAAGGCCGGCACCCACGTCGACGGCATCCCCGTATACGCGAGCGTGGCCGACGCCTGCGCCGCGACGGGCGCCAACGCCGCCTGCGTGTTCATCCCCGCCCCCGGCGTCCGGGCCGCCGTTATGGAAGCGGCCGAGGCCGGGATCGAGTTCGTCGTCGTGATCACCGAGGGTGTACCTGCCCACGACGAGGCGCGCTTCGTCAACGAGATCCGGCGCGATCACCCCGGTACCCAGCTGCTCGGACCCAACTGCCCCGGCATCATCTCCCCCGGCAAGACCAACATCGGCATCACGCCCGGCGACATCGCGCGGCCGGGCGGACCGGTGGGGATCGTGAGCCGCTCGGGCACGCTCACCTACCAGGCACTCCAGGAGATGACCCAGCGCGGGATCGGCCAGACGACCTGTGTCGGCATCGGGGGTGACCCGGTGCCGGGCACGACGTTCGTCGACTGTCTCCGGCGCTTCGAGGCCGACGCCGACACCAAGGCCGTGATCATGATCGGCGAGATCGGCGGCGCGGCCGAAGAAGAGGCCGCCGCGTTCATCGAGAAGGAGATGAGCAAGCCGGTCGTCGCCTACATCGCCGGTGTGACCGCGCCGCCGGGCAAGAAGATGGGCCACGCCGGCGCGATCGTGACCGGGAGCAAGGGAACCGCTCAGGCCAAGATCGATGCACTCGAAGACGCCGGCTGTCGCGTCGCGAGCAACCCGAGCGGGATCGGCAC
>JBOGFL010000052.1:0-1987 GCA_050743285.1 Acidimicrobiia bacterium | reverse complement strand
GGGATGCGCCGGCTGGCGGCCCGCGGCCGGACCTGGCCCGCCCGCCGGTCGGTGCCGTTCTACGGCGGGCTCGGCGTGATCCTGCTGGCAACGCAGTCGGGCCTCGCCGCTTACGACCGGGTGCTGTTCAGCGCCCACGTGGTTCAGCACCTGCTGCTCGGCATGGTCGCGGGGCTGCTGCTCGCGTTCGGCGCGCCGGTGACGCTCGCATTGCAGGCCGCGTCCCGGCCGGCGCAGCGGCAGATTCTCCGCGTCTTGCACAGCCGCCCGATCTCGGTGCTCACGCATCCGGCGACGGTCTGGGTGTTGTTCGCAGGAACATTGTTCGTCCTCTACTTCACCGGCCTGTACGAGTTGTCGCTGCGCGAAAATTTGGTGCACGCGGCGCTACACGCGCACTTCGTAGGCGTCGGGTTCCTGTTCTTTGCCCTCGTTGTCAGCATCGACCCGATCACGAGCGGGTTGGGCTATGGCGCCCGCATGCTGTTCGTGGCGCTCATGCTGCCGTTCCACGCGTTTCTCGGTCTGGTGCTCCTCTCGACCGACGAGGTGATCGGCGGCAGCTGGTACCAGCAGGTGGTGCGCGATTGGGGCGCGAGCCCGCTGGCCGACCAGCGCACCGGCGCCGGAATCCTCTGGGTGTTCGGGGAGATCCTCGGCGTCGTGACGTTGGTGATCGTCGCCGCCCGGTGGATGGCGCACGAGGAGCGTGTCGCCCGGCGCAACGACCGTCGCCTCGACGAGGCGGCTCGGGCGGCACAGGTGTCGGCGTGACGCTGCCGGTCGTGCGTCGGGTCGACGAGGTCGTGACGGGCGCTCCGGTCCAAGTCGGAAACCGGCTCGTGACGCCGCAGGCCCGACGGACCGGCTGGGCGGTCGGGGGCCGCAACTGGGTATTTTTCCGGCTCGCCGATCGGCCGCTGACGGTGACGGTCGACGACCGCGAAAGCGGGCGTACCACCGTCGTGCCGGTGCACCGCCGGCAGCAGCACGTGCTGCTCGCGATGTTGGCGCTCGCGCTCTTGTTTCTTGCCCACATCTGGAGGAGATCCACATGACTGACACGAAGGCTCGGGACGAGGCCGGCGGCGAGGACGCCGGATCGGTCGGTGAGCAGATCGAACGCGTCGTCAACCGGATCGCCGGTGACCTGACGGTCGGGACCGTGTTCGGCGCGCCCGCGCAGGTCGGCGACCGGCTGATCATCACCGCCGCCTCGGTACAGCGCGCCGGGGGTTTCGGCTTCGGGTCGGGCAGTGGTGCCGATCCTCAGGGTGGTGGAACCGGGCGCGGCGGCGGTGGTGGTGGGGGGGCGAGCACCGAGGGCCGCCCGGTGGCCGTGATCGACGTCGGTCCCGACGGCGTACGGGTGCAGCCGATCCTCGACCTCACCCGCATCGGCCTCACCGCGGTCGCGGCGGTTCTGACGGTTGTCCGCGTCGGCCGCCGCCGCCGTCGCTGATCCCCGCCTTTCTCACCGGAAAGCGGGCACCACCTCCTCGGCGAGGAGGCGGAGCGTCCCGGGCGCGGCTCGGTCGTGGGTGAAGAAGACGAAGAGTGAGACACCCTCCGCCGCGCTCGCCTGCATCTTCGCGATGATCTCGCCGGGGGTGCCGATGAAGTCGCCCTCGTGGAGGCCGAAGCCGGGGCCGGGGTAGCGGCGTTCGGCGAGGGCGAGGGCGTCTGCCACGTCGGCCCCATTGGCGCCGAGGACGAGTACCGCTTCCAGCGAGATGCGTATATCGGCCGGGTCGCGCCCGACCGCGGCGCACTCTCGTTCGAGAACCGCGCGCTTGGCCCCGAGGTCGGCCAGCGCGTAGGTCGGGCAGTTCCAGACATCGGCGTAGCGGGCGACGAGCGGAAGTGTGAAGCGCTCGCCCGCGCCACCCACATGGATCGGGGGGCGGGGCTGTTGCACGGGCGGCGGCAGGTTCGGGACGTCGCCGACTTCGTAGTGCGCCCCCCGGAAGGTCGTCGTCGGCTGGGC
>JBOGFL010000051.1:0-2281 GCA_050743285.1 Acidimicrobiia bacterium | reverse complement strand
TCGAGGTGCCGACCGCCCAGACCGACGAGAGCGACCGCCAGGTCGCGGACTTCGCGCTCCGAGGCCCGCCATCCCGCGGCCGGCTCGGCTCCGCTGCCGCGATCGAGGAACAGGCCGCCCGCTCCGTTCACGAACACGTCGGTGACGGCATCGTCGATATGGCCGAGGAGCGGGCCGAAGGCGGGGTCCATCCGCATGGGGGCGGGAACGGACTCCCCGAGGGACTCGACGAGTGTCGCTCCCCTGGGCTGGATGATGAAGGAATCGGCCATAACCGCGACGTTAGGCGGCAGGCGCATGGCAGGAGACACGAAGCATCCGAACGACGCGAGGGCTGTGTACAAGCCGAGCACTCCTCCTCCGGTGCAGGAGGTAGAGGGCGCGCGGCCGCGTCGGACGGGAGCGCTCCCAAGAAAATGGGCGGCATCTCACGGGGGGAATGAGATGCCGCCCACGGCGAACCACGATTGGGGGAATCGGGGCACGCCAAGGCCGGAATGAGAATTCGGCTGTCTTCGAGTGAACGCAAGGCGACCGTCCTGACAAAACCGGCGGTATACCGACTTTCGGCAGTATGCGACGAGGGGCCGCGGGGATAGATTCACCGTGACCTGGTCGTCATCCCCCCACGACCTCGCTCGCAATACCCGTATGCCGCAAAGGAGCGCCTGCCGATGAGCAGCCAGATCGACCACCTTCTCGACGAGACCCGGAAGTTCCCGCCGTCGGAGGACTTCGTCGCCCAGACCATCTCGTCGCCCGAGCTGTACGAGCGCGCCTCAGCCGATCGTGAGGCGTTCTGGGGCGAACAGGCCAAGGAGCTGGTGCACTGGCACAAGCCGTTCACCCAGGTCCTCGATTGGACCAACCCGCCGTTCGCGAAGTGGTTCGACGACGGCGAGCTGAACGTCGCCTATAACTGCCTCGACCGACACGTCGAGGCAGGGCACGGCGACCGTGTGGCCCTGCACTGGGAGGGTGAGCCGGGAGACTCCCGCCGCATCACCTATGCCGAGCTCACCGACGAGGTCAAGCGCGTCGCGAACGTTCTCGAAGGACTCGGCATCGGCCAGGGCGACCGCGTCGCGATCTACCTGCCCATGATCCCCGAAGCGATCGCCTCGATGCTCGCGGTCGCCCGTCTCGGCGCCATCCACTCCGTCGTCTTCGGCGGCTTCAGCGCCGACAGCCTGCGCTCGCCCATCGACGACGCCGGCGCCAAGCTCGTCATCACGGCCGACGGCGGATACCGCAAGGGTCGCGTCTCGGCGCTCAAGCCGGCGGTCGACCAGGCACTCGCCGACCGCGGAGACGGCGAGCAGCAGACGGTCGAGCATGTGCTCGTGGTCAAGCGGGGCGAGAACGAGGTCGAGTGGAACGAGGGCCGTGACATCTGGTGGCACGATGCCGTCCCCGCGGCATCCGCCGAGCACACCGCGCAGGCCTTCCCCGCCGAAAACCCGCTCTTCATCCTCTACACCTCCGGCACCACCGGGAAGCCCAAGGGCATCCTGCACACATCGGGCGGCTACCTCACTCAGGCCGCGTACTCTCACAAGTACGTCTTCGACCTGCACCCCGAGACCGACGTGTTCTGGTGCACGGCCGACATCGGGTGGATCACCGGGCACAGCTACGTGACCTACGGCCCGCTGGCGAACGGGGCGACCCAGGTGCTGTATGAGGGCACGCCTGACACCCCGCATCCCGGCCGCTGGTGGGAGATCATCGAGAAGTACAAGGTCTCGATCTTCTACACCGCGCCGACCGCGATCCGCTCGTTCATGAAGACCGGGCGCAGCATCCCCGCGAAGTTCGACCTGTCATCGCTGCGCCTTCTCGGCTCGGTGGGAGAACCCATCAACCCAGAGGCGTGGATGTGGTACCGCGAGGTCATCGGCGCGGGCAAGACCCCCATCGTCGACACTTGGTGGCAGACGGAGACCGGGGCGATCATGGTCTCAGCTCTCCCCGGGGTGATCGCCACCAAGCCCGGCTCCGCGCAGGTGCCCCTTCCCGGCATCTCGATCGACGTCGTCGACGAGCAGGGCGTCGAGGTCGGCAACGACAACGGCGGACTCCTGGTGATCACCGAGCCGTGGCCGAGCATGCTGCGCGGCATCTGGGGCGACCCCGAGCGGTATCGGGAGACCTACTGGGAGAAGTTCGAGGACCAGGGCTACTACTTCGCCGGCGACGGCGCACGGCTCGACGAGGACGGCGACCTGTGGCTGCTGGGCCGGGTCGACGACGTCATGAACGTCTCGGGGCACCGCCTGTC
>JBOGFL010000050.1:0-1971 GCA_050743285.1 Acidimicrobiia bacterium | reverse complement strand
GCACCGGCGCACTCGAGGACGGTGTGTTCGTGCGCTCGGACTGGATCCAGGACGAGGCGAACCAGGACGTCGCCACGCGCTTCCTGAAGGCGAGCTTCAAGGGCTGGGTCTACTGCCGCGACAACTTCGAGGACTGCCTCCAGATCGTCCTCGAGAACGGTCCCACGCTCGGGGAGGGCCACCAGCGCTGGCAGCTGAACGAGATCAACAAGCTGATCTGGCCGAACGAGCTCGGCGTCGGGGTGATGGACCCCGCCGCGTTCGACAACACCGCCCAGATCGCGCTCGACTACGGCGTGATCTCGAGCGAGGCGACGAGCGACGCGTACATCACCGACTACGCCGAGGCGGCGGTCGTCGCGCTCGAGGACGAAGGCGTCGACGTCAAGGGCGCCGACTTCCAGGCGGAGGAAGTGGAGGTCACGCCGGGCGGCGAGTAGGAACAGAAGGGCCTGACAACGTGGCCGCCGGAGGCGATACTTCCGGCGGCCACGCATTTTCGAGGAGGCGAGAACTGATGTCGGTTCTGATCAAGGGCGGCCGAGTCGTGACCGCGGCGGACGACTACGTCGCCGACGTCTTCGTCGAGGACGAAGCCGTCACCCTGATCGGCGAGTCGCTCGACGTCCAGGCCGACAAGGTCGTCGACGCGACGGGGAAGATGGTGCTGCCGGGGTGCATCGACCCGCACACCCACCTCGACATGCCCTTCGGGGGCACGACCTCGTGCGACGACTTCACGTCCGGCACCGTCTCGGCCGCGTTCGGTGGGACGACCTGCCACGTCGACTTCTGCATCCAGGGGAAGGGCCAGAGCTTCGCCGAGGCTCTCGAGACCTGGCACGGGAAGATCGAGTCGGCGAGGCCGGTGATCGACGTCGGCTTCCACCTCGCCGTCACCGACCTGCACGAGGGCGGGACGCTCGAGGAGCTGGCCCGCATGCCCGACGAGGGCGTCACGAGCTACAAGCTCTTCATGGCCTACAAGGGCGCGATCATGGTCGACGACGAGACCCTCTTCCGCGTCATGCAGACCGCCGCCGACACGGGGGCGCTCGTGATGGTGCACGCCGAGCACGGCGACTCCATCGACGTCCTCGTCAAGCAGGCGCTCGCCGACGGCAAGACCGAGCCGATCTGGCACGCGCGCACGCGCCCGCCCGAGACCGAGGGCGAGGCGACGAACCGCGCCGTCCAGCTGGCCCACGTCGCCGGCTGCAACCTCTACGTCGTCCACGTCTCCTGCAAGGAGTCGATCGACCCGATCGCGCGCGCGAAGGAGCTCGGCTGGAACGCGCACGGGGAAACCTGCACGCAGTACTTCTTCGTGGACGAGACCTTCCTCGAGCGCCCGGACTTCGAGGGTGCGAAGTACGTCTACACCCCGCCGCCGCGCGCCAAGGGGAACCAGGAGCACCTGTGGCACGCCGTCTCGACGGACATCCTGTCGGTCGTCTCCACCGACCACTGCCCGTTCCGCTGGGCCGATCAGAAGTCTCTCGGCCGCGACGACTTCTCCAAGATCCCGAACGGCGGGCCGGGGATCGAGGACCGGCTGATGATGATCCACGAGTTCGGGGTCCGCCGCGGCCGCATCACCCTGAACCGGATGGTGGAGCTCCTGGCGACGAACCCGGCGAAGTACTTCGGCCTCTATCCACGCAAGGGCACGGTCGCGGTCGGCTCCGACGCCGACATCGTCGTCTTCGATCCCGACAAGCGGGTCACGCTCTCGGCCGAGCGCAGCCACTCCCGTGTCGACTACAACCTCTACGAGGGCACCGAGGTCACCGGCGCCCCCGAGGTCGTGCTCGTCCGCGGGAAGGTGATCGTCGACGGCGGCGAGCTCGTCGGTCAGCCCGGCGACGGGCGCTTCGTGAAGCGCGCGAGGTTCGGGGAGCAGCTCACCGCGGCCGCCGGCGCGGCCGCCTAGCGAGAGGAGAAGCGGTGTTCGGCATCTCGATCGGCGGG
>JBOGFL010000049.1:0-6340 GCA_050743285.1 Acidimicrobiia bacterium | reverse complement strand
CATCCTGGCCGTGGCCTTCCTCCACGAGCGGGAGACGGGCCAGCTCACCTTCGACCTGGTCGCCATCGCCGAGTCCCAGTCGATCGCCACCACCACGGCCAGGTGGCTGTTCCTGTCCTTCGCGGTGGCGTTCGCGGTGAAGGTGCCGCTGTTCCCCGTCCACACCTGGCTCCCCGACGCCCACACCGAGGCGCCGACGGTCGGGTCGGTGCTACTGGCCGCGATCCTGCTGAAGCTCGGCACGTACGGCTTCATCCGGATCGCGCTGCCGTTCCTTCCCGAAGCCGCCCAGGACTGGGCGCCGTGGATCGGGCTCTTGGCCGTCATCGGCATCATCTACGGGGCGCTGTGCTGCCTCGCCCAGCGCGACATGAAACGCCTGATCGCGTTCTCGTCGGTCGCGCACATGGGCTTCGTCATGCTCGGCATTGCGACGCTCACCGACTTCGGCCTCAACGCCGCCATCTTCGGAATGGTCGCCCACGGGATCATCACCGGGATGCTCTTCTTCCTCGCCGGCTCGGTGCAGGAGCGGTTCCACACCCGCGAGATCTCGCGCCTGGGCGGGCTGCTCGTCAACACGCCGAAGATGGGCTGGATCCTCGGCTTCTGCGCAATGGCCTCGCTGGGTCTCCCCGGACTGGCCGGGTTCTGGGGCGAGTTCCCGGCGATCCTCTCCGCCTACGAGCCCGCCGCCGGTCTGTCGCAGGCGACGTTCCGGACCTTCATGGTCATCGCCGCGGTGGGCACGGTGTTGGCTGCCGGCTACCTGCTGTGGATGTACCAGCGGGTCGCGTTCGGCACCGTGCCGACGGAATTCTCCAACGCGCATGTGCACGACGTCGAAGCCCCGGAATGGGTCTCGTGGACGCCGCTGCTCGTGCTCATCCTGGCGCTGGGCGTGTACCCCAATCTCATCTTCCGGGTCACCGACGGGTCCGTGACCGACCTCGTCACTGCCATGGGCAAGGCGATGGGTACGTGAGCGGGTTCCCGGGCCTCCCGTTGGTCGGCAAAGGAACCGCGTGACTCCGTACATCGACTACCACGCGCTCGCGCCGGAGCTCGTCCTTACCGCCACCGCGGTGGCGGTGCTGATCGTCGACTTCGTATGGAAGGACCGCGCCCGACTTGCCGTCACTCGTCTGTCAACTGTGGGCGTGCTGGCGGCACTCGTGCCCGTGCTCACGTTGGCTGCCGATGGCACCGACCGGTCGATGTTCGGCGGGGCGTACGTCGTCGACAACTACGCCCTCGCGCTGAAGGCGTTCTTCCTCGTTGTCGCGTACCTCACCCTGCTCGTCTCCGTCGACTACATCGGTGAGGGCGACTATTACCAGGCCGAGTACTACTTCCTCCTGTTGACCGCGGTGCTCGGGATGCTGGTGATGGCCTCGGCGCGCGACCTCATCACGATTTTCGTTGCCCTGGAGACTCTGTCGCTGCCCACCTTCGTGCTCGCCGGCTGGCGGAAGCACGACACGAAATCGAACGAGGCGGCGATCAAGTACTTCCTCATTGGTGTGCTCTCGACCGCGGTGATGCTCTACGGGATGTCGCTCGTATACGGCCTCGCGGGCTCGACGCTGCTATCCGACATCGCCCGGTACGTGGCCACTGACGGCACGCCGCCCCTGCTCGCGGTGGCAATCTTCACGACCCTCGTGGGCTTCGCCTTCAAGGTGAGCGCGGTCCCGTTCCACTTCTGGGCACCCGACACCTACGAGGGCTCGCCGACGCCGGTCACCGCGTTCCTGTCGGTCGCGTCGAAAGCCGGTGGGTTCGTCGCCCTGCTCAGCATCATCTACTTCGGCTTCTTTGCCGCCGACGAGTCGTGGCAACCGGTGCTCTGGGTGCTGGCCGCGCTCTCGATGACGCTGGGCAACCTGACGGCGTTGCGCCAGACGAACATCGTGCGCATGCTGGCGTACTCCTCGGTTGCGCAGGGCGGCTTCATCCTTGTCCCGCTGGCGGTTGCCGACGACGCCGCCCGCTCGTCGTTCGAAGCAGTCGTCATCTATCTCCTTATATATGGCGCAATGAACCTGGGCGCGTTCGCGGTGGTGATCGCAGTGGCCCGCCGCACCGGGTCGGCCGCGATCTCGTCGTACCGCGGGCTCGGTCAATTGGCGCCTGCGCTCGGACTCACCATGACCGTGTTCCTCATGTCGCTGGCCGGGATCCCACCGCTGGCGGGCTGGTTCGCCAAGTTCGTGATGTTCCGAGCCGTCTTCGAGGCGTCCACGCCATCGGCGACGGTCCTCGGCGTCATCGCGGCGATCAACTCGGTGATCGCATTCTTCTATTACGCGGGCGTCGCCCGCCAGATCTGGTTCTACGACCCCGCGCCCGAAACGGTCGGGGAGAGCTCGATGCCGGTCGCGCTCACCGCCGCCATCGGCCTGTCCACCGCGGTGGTCGTCGTGATCGGCGTGTACCCGCAGCTGTTCGCCCGGGTCGGGGAGCTCGCTTACCCCGGCTGACCCCTCCCGACGAGGGACGAGCATGTGACAATCGGCGCCAATAATCCTCCTCTGGTGTCACATGCTCGTTGAACGATTGCGGACGCGGATCCACCGGGAGGGGCCGATCCCCTTCGATGCCTTCATGGCTGCCGCGCTCTACGATCCGGACGGCGGTTTCTTCGCGCGAGGTGGGGGCGCGGGCCGGGCCGGACGCGACTTCGTCACCAGTCCCGAGACGGGTGCCCTGTTCGGCGCACTGGTCGCCCGGTTCCTCGACAGCTGGTGGGAGCGGCTCGAGCTGCCCGATCCGTTCGTCGTCGTCGACGCCGGCGCCAGTACCGGACGCCTCGCCGCCGACGTGCTGCGCGCCGGACCCGTCTGCGCGCCCGCGCTCCGCTACGTGCTCGTCGAGCGCTCGGCCCGGTTGCGGGAGGAGCAGCGGGAGCGTCTCCCCGTCGAACCCGCCGACCGCGCCCTCGGCCCGGCCGCCCCGGGGGAAGGAGGAGACGCGCCGACTCCCGTGCCCGGGATCGGCCCTGTCGTTACCGCCCTCGAAGACCTGCCCGCGGGCATCGATCACGGTGTGGTCATCGCCAACGAGCTGCTCGACAATCTCCCCTTCCGCATCGCGAAATGGACGGGGGCCCGCTGGGACGAGGTACGCGTCGGCGAGCACGACGGCGCGTTCGTCGAGATCAGCGTGCCCGCGCTGCCGGAGGTCGCGGCGGCTGCCGACGTTGTGCGGGCGGGCGTCCCCATGGCTGAGGGCGACCGCATCCCTGTGCCGTTCGGAACCGCGGAATGGGTCGAGCGCGTCGCGACCGTCCTGCATCGCGGTGCGCTGGTCCTCATCGACTACGGAGCTACTGCGGCGGAACTTGTCGCGCGGACGGCTGACGGATGGTTGCGTACCTACCGGGCCCACCAGTCGGGCGGACCGGCGCTCGCGGGGCCGGGGGAGCAGGACATCACCGCTGACGTTCCCGTAGAGCACGTCCTCGCAGTGGCGACGCGCTCGGGTTTCACACTCGAAGCGCACGCCACCCAGCGCGACTGGCTGCGCGGGCTCGGCATCGACGAGCTTGCCGATGCCGCCGCCGGCACGTGGCGGGCCGGCGCGGCCCGGGGGGACCTCGAGGCGCTCGCCGCTCGCAGCCGGGTGTCGGAGGCGGCTGCGCTCACCGATGCCAGCGGGCTCGGCGCGCACCACGTGCTCGTCTTCCGCACGGGTCTTCGTCGCTAGGCGCCAACTAGCCTGCAAATCCCGACGAGGAGGGGTGTCGTGGGATTTCAGCTCGAGGCGGAGACGCCGGCCGGTCGTGAGTTCGTCGCCCTCTGTCAAGCGCACGCCCCCGACTTCGAGGCGCGCGCGGCTGCGCACGATCGTGATGGCACCTTCCCTTTCGAGAACGTCGACGACATGAAGGCCTCCGGGGTGATCCGGGCGACGGTCCCCGAGGAGTTCGGTGGCCTCGGCGTCACGTCGCTCCGCGACATGGCGATTGGCCTCAACCGGATCGGTCGCGCCGACGGGTCGACTGCCATCGCCCTCAACATGCACCTGTCGACCTGCTGGACCGCGGCGCGTTTGCTCCGCGGTGAACGCGAACAAGCCCAGGAGACGGGCCTGCGTGATTTCGTCGCCCTCCTCGGAGGTGGGCTCGTCGTGACGGTGAATTTGACCGAGCCGGGAACGGACACGCTCCACCCGCTCACGGAGGTCACGCGTACCGAAGGCGGCTGGCTGCTGAACGGCCGAAAGTCGTTCGGCACGCTTTCGCCGGTTGCTGATCTCTTCCTTGTTGGTTGTCGCTGCCGTGCGGACGGCCGTGACGTCCGGGCGTTTGCGTTCGCGCTCCGCAACGCGCCGGGCGTCACCGTGCGGGAAAACTGGGATGCCATGGGCATGCGGGCCTCCGGCAGTCACGACATCGTGTACGAGAACTGCTTTGTCCCGGACGCGCAGGTCCGGATCAGCGACAGCCCATG
Organism: Acidimicrobiia bacterium; assembly: GCA_050743285.1. Taxonomy (GTDB): domain Bacteria; phylum Actinomycetota; class Acidimicrobiia; order IMCC26256; family JACDBD01; genus JBOGFL01. Next base: position 1,886 of record JBOGFL010000049.1, on the reverse strand, counting down.
GGGCCAGCAGGACGGTGAGTCTTTCATCATCGGCAGCGGCGGGACCATCGGCCTCGTCGCCGCCTTCCTCGGGATCGCCGAGCGGTCTTTCGAGCTCGCGGTCGACATGGTGCGCACACGAATCAAGACACCCGACGAGGGTCCACTCGCCGAGCGGACCAGCACCCAGCACGTTGCCGCCGGCAACGAGGTCGATCTCGCAGTCTGCCGGGCACTCATCGACCGGGTCGGCCGGCTCTTGGACGCGGCGCTCGTGAACCGTCCGGTCGCCGATGACGACGCGCTCGAGTTGATGCAACTGTTCACTGAGTTCCAGGCCGCCAAGTACGTCGTGAACCGCAAGGCGATCGACGTCGTCGACCGGTCGCTCACGCTGTCGGGCGGGGCGGGCTACCTCAGTACCAGCCCGCTGGCGCGGTTGTACCGCGATGTGCGCGCGGGCCCGTTCATGCAGCCGTTCTCGCCCACCGAAGCCCCCGGGTACATCGGCAAGGTCGCGCTCGGTATCTATTCCGGCGGCTACGAATGAACCGCGCAAGAGCGGCGCTAGCCTGACCTCCGGCTCACGAGCACGGAGGACACCATGGCGGAGGCGATCGAAGCGCTGCTGCAAGAAGGGCGCACGTTCCCGCCGCCCGCCGACTTCAAGAATGACGCGCTCGTGGTCGACGCCGAGATCTACGACGAAGCCGAGCGCGACTGGCAAGGCTTCTGGGCGCGCCAAGCCGCTGACCTCGTCGACTGGTTCGAAGACTGGCACACGATCGTCGAGTGGAACCTCCCGTTCGCGAAGTGGTTCGTTGGCGGCAAGCTCAACGTCGCCCACAACTGCCTCGACCGTCACGTCGCCGCCGGCCACGGCGACAACGTCGCCTACCACTGGGAAGGTGAGCCCGGCGACACCCGCACGATCACGTACGCGCAGTTGCTCGAAGAGGTGCAGCGGGTCGCCAACGCCCTCAAGGAACTGGGAGTCCGCAAGGGCGATCGGGTCAACATCTACCTGGGGATGGTCCCCGAGCTGCCGATCTCCATGCTGGCGTGCGCCCGCATCGGCGCCGCCCACTCGGTGGTCTTCGGCGGCTTCTCGTCCGACTCGCTGCGCGACCGCATCAACGACGCCGAAGCCAAGGTGCTGGTCACCGCCGACGGGGCGTGGCGACGCGGTCAGATCGTGCCGCTGAAGGAAGCGGCCGACACCGCGCTGGCCGAGACGCCGACCATCGAGCAGGTACTCGTTCTGCGCCGGACCGAGCAGGACGTGCCCATGGCCGACGGCCGCGACATCTGGTGGCACGACATCGTGCCCGGGCAATCGGCCGAGTGCCCGTCCGAGCCGATGGACGCCGAGGACCTCCTCTATCTCCTCTATACGAGCGGCACCACTGCCAAGCCCAAGGGGATCATGCACACGACCGGGGGTTACCTGACGCAGGTCGCGTTCACGCACAAGTACGTCTTCGACCTCCACCCCGATTCCGACGTCTACTGGTGCGCGGCCGACGTCGGGTGGGTCACCGGCCACTCGTACATCGTCTACGGGCCACTCGCGAACCGCGCCACCAGCGTGATGTACGAGGGAGCGCCCGACTTTCCCGACAAGGACCGGTTCTGGCAGGTCGTCGAGAAGTACGGCGTCACGATCCTCTACACCGCGCCCACCGCCATCCGCACGTTCATGAAGTGGGGCCCACAGTTCCCCGAGGGCCGCGACCTCTCGTCGCTGCGCCTGCTCGGGAGCGTCGGCGAGCCGATCAACCCCGAGGCGTGGATGTGGTACTGGCGCCACATCGGCGGCGAGCGCTGCCCGGTCGTCGACACCTGGTGGCAGACCGAGACCGGCAACATCATGATCTCGCCGCTCCCCGGCGTGACCACCCTCAAGC
>JBOGFL010000048.1:0-7420 GCA_050743285.1 Acidimicrobiia bacterium | reverse complement strand
CCGCGCGCCCGCCGATGGACACGCCGCCGGCCAGTGAGGTCGCCTTCGCCGACGACCGCCAGCCGGATCGGGGGGATGACCACACCCCGCTCGAGGGGTGCAACGACCACTTCGACTGCGGCCGCGCCCTCCTCGGCGAGCACGTCGTTGAGCCGGCCCGCCGATCCGGCGCCGTCGGCGGCGACCAGTACCCGGTAGCCCTCGACCTGCAGCGATCGCAGGCGAGATGCGAGATCGGCGCCGCCGCCCACAGGATCGAAGGTCGTCGCCGCGAGGTGCGGCGTGTCGGGGCCCTCGGGCGCGCCGACGACCGACGTGGTCCCGGCGGGCGTCTCCGCGAGGACCCGGTCGAACGAGAGGGTCAGGTGCGGGCGGTCACGGTCGGGGCGGTCGCCCCACGTGACTGCGAGTGTCTCGCCCAGCGCGAGCTCTTCGTCGACCAGGTCGCGGGCCCGGTCACGGGCACGCCGGGGCTCGACCGCGAGCACGAGGCCGTCCTCGGGGAGGAGGTCGGGCAGGAGCCGATCGTCGCCCGCCAGCCACGGCAGCCACGACTCCATGCCGTCGAACAGCTGTCCCTCGGCGAGCCGCTCCCACTGCTCCCGGCCCCACGGTTCGGACCGAACGAGCGCCTCGGCCCGGGCACGAACGTCGGGGGTCGGGAGCAACTCGCGCGCGGGAAAGAGCCACACCTCGCCCCTGTCGTCGGTCGAGCGTTGGTCAGCCACCGAGAACGACGACAGCCGATCGACTTCGTCGCCCCAGAGGTCGATGCGAACCGGATGGTCGTCGGTCGCGGGGTAGACGTCGACGATCGAACCGCGCACCGCGACCTCGCCGCGCGCCTCCACCTGGTACTCGCGGCGGTACCCGCCGGCGACGAGCGACGCGACGAGTTCTTCGCGGTCCACCCGGTCGCCGGGCTGCACCACGGCCGGCTCGATCTCCCCGACATGCGGTCCGAGCCGCTGCACGAGCGCCCGAACCGGCGCGACCACGACGTCGGGGTGCCGGCCGGTGCGGAGCCGCCAGGTCACGCGGAGGCGGCGGGACATCGTCTCCAGGTTGGGTGAGACGCGCTCGAACGGCAGCGTCTCCCAAGCCGGGAACAGCTCGATCGCCGGGAGTGGGACGTGCTCGTCGGCGCCGAGGTAGGTCGGCAGGTCGTGGGCGAGACGCTCGGCCTCGGCCGCGGTGGCGACCGCGACGAGGATCGGCCGGCGGCGGGTCGCGTCGGCGACCGAGGCGACGAAGATCGCGCGCGCCGCCTGCGGCACGGCAACCACCGGCTGGCGACCAACCACCGCGCGCACCGCCGGGTGCTCGGCGAGCAGCCCGGGGAGGGAGCGCAGCGGCGCGTTCGTGCGCGTTTCGGTCGGCACGATCAGGACCGCGTTCGGTCGTTGAACCTGTTCATCGCGGCGGCGACGCCGTCGGCGGCGATCAGCTCGATTGCGTCCGCCGCCTGTTCGAGTGTCACGTCGATTTCGTCGCGCTCGCGCTTGGAGAACCCGCGCAGCACATGGTCGGCGCCCCGTTCCTTCGTCACCGGCTTGCCAACACCGATGCGCACACGCTGGAACGCGTCCGAGTGAAGGTGTGAGACGACCGAGCGCAGCCCGTTGTGGCCGGCCAGCCCGCCACCGGACTTCACCTGCAGCGCGGCGACCGGCAGGTCGAGCTCGTCGTGGACGATCACGAGCTGCTCGGGATCGACGCCGTAGCGGCGCGCGAGCGGGGCGACCGCCATTCCCGAGTCGTTCATGTAGATCAGCGGGATCGCGAGGGCGACACGTCTCCCTTCGATGCGCACTTCGTCGACCCGGGATCTTTCCTTGCCGCGCCGCAGCCGGCCACCGTGCCGATTCACGAGTCGTTCGACGACCTCGGCACCGACGTTGTGACGCGTTCGGGCGTAGTCGTCGCCCGGGTTTCCGAGCCCGACGACGAGCAGGTCGGCGGGGGTGCCGGTGCGCGGCCTCAACCGCACCGGCTACTCCTCGTCGCCGGAACGACCCTCGGCCTCGGCGGCGGGTGCCTCGGCACCCTCCTCGCCCTCGGCCGCCTCCTCTTCGCCCTCGACTTCCTCGCCCTCGGCGGCTTCTTCCTCTTCTTCTTCCATGCCGCGGGGGACGACGACCTGGGCAACGAGCTCGTCGGGCTCCTGCACCGTGGACACACCGGGCGGGAGCGCCAGCTCGGCAACGCGAAGTTGTCCGTTCAGCTCGAGGTGGCCGATGTCGGACTCGATCGCGGCCGGGATGTCTTCGGGCTTGGCCTCGATGCTCAGGCTGAACACGAGCTGTTCGAGGATGCCGCCGTCGAGCACACCGGCCGGCTCGCCGGTGAGGTGGACCGGGACCTCGGCCGCGACGGCGACGTCGCGGCGGACACGGATGAAATCGACGTGCAGCACGCTGCCGCGCGTCGGGTGCCGCTGGATCTGCCGGGCGAGCGCCAGGTGCTCCTCGCCGTCCAGCTGGAGTGTGATGAGCGTGTTGGCGCCGGTCTCACTGGCGAGGATGTGGGCGAGCTCCCGTTCCGGCACCGTCACGGTGAGCGTGTCGGTTCCCAGGCCGTAGAGGACCGCAGGGACCTTGCCGGCGCGGCGCAGCCGCCCGGCGGGCCGGGTGCCGCGATCGGCGCGCGAATCGGCGAGGAGGCTGTTGTCGGCCACGGGTCGTCCATTGTCGCGTACCGGCACGGGCTCTGGGGAAGCGCCGCCGCCGCGCGCTATTCGCCGCCCTCCAGGGCGGCGCAGACGGCAAGCTCCTGGGCCTCTCGCAGCAGGTCGAAGACCTCACCCAGGTCGGGGCGCAGCTGCGTGGTGACCGTAAACGTCACCGAACGATTCCCGTCGTCGGAGGCGGCGAAGAACTGTGTGTAGCCGACCGTGTTGCCGGTGTGCCCGTAGACCGTGCCGCAGCTGGTCTCGTAGCGGAAGATGGCAAGGCCGGCACTGTTCTCACCCGGGCCGGGGGGCGATGATTCGGCGCCGTCGAGGAGGTCGAGCTGCTGCTCGCGAACCGCCTCGTCGAACAGCTCCCCGCCGACGTAGGCGCGGATGAACCGGTTGAGGTCGTTGGGAGTGGAGATGATGCCACCCGAGGCCCACGCCCATCCTCCCGCGAAGATCTCGCTCACGTCTTCGGGCTCGCCTTCCGAGACGTCGTACCCGTGCGCGAACGGGGTCGGAAGCTCGGGACCCTCGGGCAGGCTCGTCGCATCCAGCCCCAGCGGCTCGTATACCCGCTCCGTGAGCACGTCCTCGTACTCGCGTCCCGTCGCCGACTCGACCATCAGCCCGACGGCGATGTTGTCGGAGTTCGAGTACTCGTACTCCGATCCCGGCTCGAAGTTCAACGGCTCGTCGGCGACGAAGTCGAGGAGCTCGTCGGGCGGCAGCGGAACATCCGGCGACTCACCGATGGCCGACTGCGCGGCCGGGTTCGCGATGAAGTCGGGGACGCCGCTCGTGTGCTGCAACAGCTGCGCCAGTGTGACCTCGCCCCACTCGTCGGCGTACTGGGGGACGTACTCGGCGATAGTGGCGTCGAGGGAGAGGTCGCCGGTGCTGACCAGCGACAAGGCCGCGGCCCCGGAGAACGCCTTGGCCGTGCTTGCGATCCGGACGGTGTCGTCGGCGTCGATGGGTGCCGACTCGCCGACCTCGGCCACACCGGCGGCGTGGACCTCGACGTCGTCGTCCTGATCGACGACCACGATCACGCCCGGCGGCCCGCCCTCGGCCTCCACGAGCGCTTCGAGCGCGGCGTCGAGGTCGTCGGCCGGCTCGCTCATCGACGAGCCGGATCCGTCGTCGGAGCATGCCGCGATCGTGGCGCCACCGATGGCGAGACACAGCACGACGAGCGCGATTCTCATTCGACCGTTCTCCTCGGCGGTGGGGGACTAAGGGGGGACGTTAGGGCGCGGCGACTCGCCGGCGCCAGAGGACGAACGCGACAACGGCGGCCGCGATCAGCGTCGCGACGATGCCGATCCAGAGACCGGCGCCGATGCCTCCCCCATCGCCGCTGCTGTCGGAAGCATCGATGGGCCTCGTGTCCACCTTGGTCGTCGAGGTGGTCGTGGACGCCGGCGGCTCCGCGATCGTGAGCGCCTGCTCGAAGGTCGCGGCCGGGCTCGAGGCGACCACCGTGACCGTCCACGCGCCCGGGTTGGGGAAGGAGACCGCGGCTTCGTACTCGCCCGCGTCGACCGCGCTCATCGGTGTCGGCGCGATCACACCACCGGTACCGTCGGCGGCGCTCATGGTCACGGTCGCGCCCTCGGCCGGGTGCCCGTCGTTCTGGAACGTCAGCCGAACCCGATAGTTCCCCTCCGGCGCGTCGGGCGGGTTGGCGACGTACTCGCCGGCAAGGACGCCCTGATCGTCGTGCGCGGCGGCAGGCACACTGAGCGCCAATACGGCCGAGACCAGAAGGGCGAGAACTACCGCGACTCGCACAGCTACATATTGTCGCCGCGGAAGATCTCGCTCACCGAGGTGTCCTCGAAGACGGCGCCGAGGGCGTCGGCGACGATCGGCGCGATCGAGAGGACACTGAGCCGCTCGAACCGCTTCTCGTCGGGGATGGGGACCGTGTTGGTGACCACCAACTCGCGCACCGGCGCCTCGCGCAGGCGCTCGACCGCAGGCCCCGAAAGGAGGCCGTGGGTCGCCGCGATGATCACGTCGGTCGCGCCCCGGTCGACGAGCAGCTGCGCCGCGCCGACGACGGTGCCCGCGGTGTCGATCATGTCGTCGACGATGATCGCGGTGCGGCCTTCGACTTTTCCGACCACCTCGCTGACCTCGACGACGTTGTGGACACCGTGCGGGCGCCGCTTGTCGATGTAGGCGAGGTCGGTGGCGATATCGGCCACCGCGGTCAGGTTCTGGGCGAACCGGCGCGCCAATTTGCCGCCGCCGGCGTCGGGGGAGACGACCGTCACTTCGCCGTCGAGGTGGTCGGCGACGTGCTCGGCGAGCATGGGCACCGCGGTGAGGTGGTCGACCGGTCCGTCGAAGAACCCCTGGACCTGGCCGGTGTGAAGGTCGACGGTGACGATCCGATCGGCGCCCGCCACCGTCAGCATGTCGGCGACGAGCCGAGCCGAGATCGGTTCCCGGCCCTCCGCCTTGCGGTCCTGCCGAGCGTATCCGTAGAAGGGGCAGACCGCGGTGATGCGCTTGGCCGACGCTCGCTTGGCGGCGTCGATCATGAGGAGCTGTTCCATGAGCCGGTCGTTGATCGGCGGGCAGTGCGTCTGGAACACGAACACGTCGGTACCGCGCACGCTCTCGCCGTAGCGGCAGTAGAGCTCGGAATTCGCGAACGTCGAGAGCACGACTTCGCCCAACGGAACCTTCAGGCACTCGGCAATCTCGTCGGCCAGCTCCGGATAGCCGCGCCCGGCAAAGAGCGAGAACCGCTTCTTGTTGTCGCGTTCCACTAGTCGTCCTCCTCGCGGTCGGCGGTCCACTCTTCTTCGATCTCGGCCGGCACACCCTTCGCCAGCGCGCCGGGCGGGACGTCGCGGGTGACCACCGCGCCGGCACCGGTGTAGGCGCCGTCGCCGACCTCGACCGGCGCGCGCAGCACAGTGTTCGAACCGATGCGCGCGCCCTTCCCGATGCGGCTGCGGTGCTTCTTCTTCCCGTCGTAGTTCGCGGTGATCGATCCCGCGCCGACGTTGGCGTCGTCCCCGACCTCGACATCACCCAGGTACGCGAGGTGGTTGGCCTTGGCGCCCTCGCCGATCTCGGCGTTCTTGGTCTCGACGAAGTTTCCGATCTTCACGCCTGTTCCGAGGCGCGTGCCGGGTCGGAGGTGCGCGTACGGGCCGATCTTGACGTCGTCGCCGATCTCCGCCTCCTCGACCACTGCGCTGGCGATCACCGTGCGTTCGCCGACGATGGTGTCGATCAGGCGGGCATCGGGTCCGATCACCGAACCGCGCCCGACGACGGTTCGCCCCTCGAGCATCGTGCCCGGGAGCAGGACGACATCTGACTCGAGTTCGACAGTTGCGTCGAGATAAGTCCGGCTCGGGTCGCTCATCGAGACGCCCTCGCGCATCCAGCGGTCGTTGATCCGCGCCCGCAGCACTGCCTCGGCCCGGGCCAGCTGCGCCCGGTCGTTCACACCACTCGCTTCCACCGGATCCGGCACCGGCACCGCGACCACCTGGTGGCCCGTGGTGCGGAGCACCTCGATCGCGTCGGTCAGGTAGTACTCGCCCTGGACGTTCTCGGGGCTGAGTCGCCGCAGCGCCGGAGCGAGCAGACCCCGCCGGAAGCAGTAGATCGACGTCCCGACCTCACGCAATTCGAGTTGCTCGGCGTCGGCATCGGCCTGTTCGACGATCGCCTCGACGCGCCCCTGTTCGTCGCGCACGACCCGCCCATAGCCGGTCGGGTCGTCGAGCTCGGCGGTGAGCAGCGTGGCGGCGGCGTCGACAGTCCGGTGCTCACGGGCCACGAGCGCCAGCGTCTCGGCGCGCAGCAGCGGTGTGTCACCGGGGACGATGAGCAGGTCGTCCTCACCGTCGAGCTCGTCGGCAAACGCGGTGAGCCCGACGCCGGCGGCGTCGCCGGTCCCGCGTAGCACGCGCTGCTCGACGAACTCGACCGGCGTCTCAGACGCGATCTGCTCCTGGAGCGTCTTGGTCACGCGCTCGGCGCCATGACCGACAACGACCACGACCCGATCGAGCGGAAGGGCGAGGAGCGCGTCGAGCACGTGCAGCAACATCGGTCGACCACACAGCGGGTGCAGCACCTTGGGGGTGCTCGAGTGCATGCGCCGGCCCTCACCCGCGGCGAGGACGACGGCGGACAGCGGACGGTACTGCCGGGCGCTCATCGTTGCTCGTCCGCGCTCACTTCGCTCCCTGCTCCTGCTTTAGTCGGCGGCGCTGCTCGGGGGCGAGGTCTCGAACCTCGACCTGGGACTCCAAAGGACCCCGTGCTGCCGTTACACCACCCCCGACCGGAGACATGTCGACCATACCCCGGACCCTGCTCGGTTTCTGTGGCATCTTCCGGCCTGCCCGGGTGGCCAGCTCGATCCCGGCGGGTCCGTTCCTCCTCCGGGTCGGGCTCCGCACCCCCGGAGAGGGACTCACGCGCTCGGTGGGGCGATGTGAGGGGTGGCCGTTCCCGCGACTAGGTTGGCCAGTCGGCATGGGGTCACTCATCAAGAAGCGGCGCAAGCGGATGCGCAAGAAGAAGCACAAGAAGCTTCTGAAGAAGACCCGCTGGCAGCGGCGCCAGCAAGGGCGCTAGCTAGGGCGTCAGCTTGACCCCGCGGCTCACTGTCGCGGATGCCATCACGGGAAACGCAGTTTCCTTCTCGACTCGCGCGGCCAGGCGGGTCAGGCCGGCGGGATCGGCGACCGGGACCACGTAGGC
>JBOGFL010000047.1:0-2284 GCA_050743285.1 Acidimicrobiia bacterium | reverse complement strand
GCTTCTCGTCGCCGCGGGCGCCGGCGACCGGGACGCGCTCGAGGCCGCCGTCCGAGCCAGCCAGGCCGACGTGTGGCGCCTCGCCCGCAACCTGGTGGGGGACGCCGACGCCGACGACGTGACCCAGGAGACCTTCGTGCGGGCCTGGCGCGCGCTGCCGGGGTACCGGGCCGAGGCGTCGGGACGCACCTGGCTCCTCGCCATCGCCCGCCGCACCTGCGCCGACGCCCTGCGCCGCCGCTACCGGCGCCGGCGCACCGACCAGCGAGCCCGCACCGACGCCGCCCCGTCGCCGCCGAGCGACCCCGGCGTCATCGAACTGGTCGCCAAGCTCGAGCCCGACCGGCGCGAGGCGTTCGTCCTCACCCAGCTGCTCGGGTGCTCGTACGCAGAGGCGGCGGAGGTGTGCGGCGTGCCGGTGGGGACGATCCGGTCGCGCGTGGCCCGGGCCCGCGACGACCTGATCGGCGCGCTGCGGGCGGCGGAATCGGCATGAAGAAGCTCCTTGCCGCGCTGGTCGTCGGCGCGGGCGTCATCGTCGTGGCCGCCGACCCCGCTTCCGCCCACGGCGTCGGCGGCGTGTCGCCCAGCAACTACAAGACCGAGATCCTGAGTATCGAGCCGGTGGTGGACGGCATCTCCGTGGAGGTCGTCGACCTCGGCGACCGCCTCCAGCTCACGAACGACACTGACCAAGACGTCATCGTGCTCGGCTACGACGGCGAGGCGTATCTACGCGTCGGACCGGACGGCGTCTTCGAGAACGTCAATTCACCGGCGGTGTACCTGAATCGCGAGCGCATCCCCAGTGACCCGGACGTCCCGCCCGACGCCGACCCCGACGCGCCGCCCGACTGGAACCGCATCAAGGGCAACAACACGGTCAGCTGGCACGACCACCGCGCCCACTGGATGGGCAACGACGACCCGGAGGCGGTGCGCGCCAACCCCGACCAGCAGCAGGTGATCCAGGACTGGACGGTGAAGCTGCGCCAGGGCGACCGCACCATCGCAGTGCGCGGCGATCTCCTCTGGGTACCGGGGCCGTCGCCGTGGCGGTGGGCGTTCCTGGCGATCCTGCTGGCGGCGGCGGTGATCGTCCTGAGCCGGACCAAGTGGTGGGCGGCCGTCATCGCCGCCGCCCTGCTGCTGCTCGTCGCCGCCGAGCTCGTGCACGTCGTCGGCCTCTGGGGCGCGACGACGAGGAGCGGGCTCTCCAAGCTGCTCGCCAGCGCGTACTCGATCGCCGGCATCCTGCTCGGGGCCGGCACCCTGGCGTGGATGGCGCGCCGCCGGGATCCGGTCGGCGCCACCCCGGCGGTGCTCATCGCCGCGATCTTCCTGTTCGTCGCGGGCGGCCTGGCCGACCTCCAAACCCTGGCCCGGTCGCAGCTCCCGACGACACAGCCCGACTGGGTGGCCCGCCTGTGTGTGACCGCCGCCCTCGGTCTCGGCGCCGGCCTCATCGTCGCCACGCTGCTCCGATTGCGCGCCGCCCCGGCCCCCGCGAAACCGGCGCCGCGGCGGGAACTCGAAGCCACTCCCGGACGACTACCCGCCTGACCAGTCACTTTCCGAACGGGAGGGGCAGCAATGCGTCGTGTCGCACGTCGCACCGCGATGGGTGCCGTGGTGGCCGCAGGAATCGTTCTCGGGGCGGGGCCGGCGTTGGCCCACGTCAGCATCGACCCCGGGTCCGCCGCCCAGGGCGGCTTCGCCACGTTCGCGTTCCAGGTGCCGAACGAGGAGGACGCCGCCAGCACCACCCAGTTGGAGGTCGAGTTCCCGGCCGACCACCCGATCCCGTTCGTCTCGGTCGAGCCGGTCACCGGATGGACGATCGACATCGAGTAGTCGCCGCTGCCTGAGCCGGTCGAGGGTGAAGGCGGGGAGATCACCGAAGCGGTGTCGACGATCACGTGGAGCGGCGGAACCATCGGCCCGGGCGAGTTCCAGCAGTTCCTGGTGTCGGCCGGTCCGCTGCCCGACGACACCGACCACCTCGAGTTCAAGGCGCTCCAGACCTACGACAACGGCGACGTCGTGCGCTGGATCCAGGAGACGCCGGAGGGCGGCGAGGAGCCCGACTTTCCCGCGCCCGTCCTCGAGCTGACGCCGAGCACCGGAGACGAGCACAGCGACGGAAGCGAAGCGGCGTCCGACACCAGCGACGCAAGCGAGGAAGTGGCCGACACCGGCGACAGCGACGACGACGACAGCAACGGGCTGGCGATAGTTGCGCTGGTCGTCGGCGCCGTCGGCCTCGTCGCGGGCGGTGCCGCGC
>JBOGFL010000046.1:0-9578 GCA_050743285.1 Acidimicrobiia bacterium | reverse complement strand
GGCGTGGACCTGCCGGCGGCGAACCTTGCCGACCACTGGAACTCGCGGTCGCTTCCAGCCGTCTTCGGTGACATCGCGGCGTTGCCCTTCCCGGACCGCTCGTTCGACTTGGTGCTGGCGATCGAGGTGCTGGAGCACGTCCCCCGGCCATCCGATGCTTTGCACGAGATCGCGCGGGTAGCGAAGGGCGACGTGGTGCTCTCGGTCCCGCGGGAACCCTTGTGGCGAGTTGCCAACATGGCGCGGGGGCGTTACCTCTCGGCCTACGGCAACACCCCCGGTCACATTCAGCACTGGAGCCGTCGGGCGTTCGTACGCCTCGTCGCCCGCCACCTCGACGTCACCGCGGTGCGCAGTCCACCGCCGTGGACGATCGTCGCCGCTCATGCCGGTCACCCGGCACGAGCTCACGCCGGCGCCGGAGTTCAAGGTTGACACGACTCGTCGAGGGCGAAGGTGGGTCACCAGCGCCCGACGAGGAGCTGCGATCGGACGCGCCGCGACTACAGAGCACGGGATGGCGAGGCAATTTCAGGATCTGGTTGGGGGTCGTCGCGCTGGGCGGTCTCGTGCTGCGTCTGGCCTATGTGCTGGCGGTGCGAGATGAGCTCACCGGCGACGGCTTCTATTACCACCAGGGAGCCAATCTTCTTGCCGATGGCAAGGGTTTCATCAATCCGCTCGTGTACGTCGTTTCCGGGCAAGAGGTCGCGAGCGCGTTCCATCCACCGGCGTGGTTGGTGGTCCTGAGCGTCCCGGCGCTGCTGGGGTTCCGCACGTTCTTGGAACAGCAGATCTTTGCGTGCCTGGTCGGAACCGCGACGATCGTCGTCATCGGATTCGCCGGGAGGCGCGTGGCCGGGGGTCGCGCCGGTCTGATTGCGGCGGCCATTGCCGCGCTGTACCCGAACCTCTGGCTCTACGAACGAGAACTGCTCTCGGAGACCCTCGCGTTCTTTCTGGTCGCGCTCGTGATTCTGCTCGCGCTCCGCTTTCGTGACGGTCCGACACCGCTGAGCGCCGTGGCGCTGGGCGCATTGTGCGGCGTGCTCGTGCTGACGCGATCCGAGCAGATCATGCTCCTCGGTCTCCTGCTTGTTCCGCTGGTGGTGTTCGCCAGCAGCCTGACCTGGTGGCGCCGTATCGGATTGCTCGCGCTCGCCGGTTCCGTTGCCGTCGTCGTCATCGCTCCCTGGGCCATTTACAACACATCGCGCTTCGAAGAACCGGTATTGCTGTCCACCCAGTTCGGCAACACCTTGGCCGCGGCTAACTGTGATGCCGTCTATTACGGCGAGTTTCTCGGCTACCGCGAACCCTCCTGCAGTCGTCAAATCGGAGTTCAGGGTAGGGACGAGGCGGCTACTTCGGGCGACGCCTCGACCACAGACGAGGAACTCAGGCGACAGGCGACCGACTACATCCGCGACAACAAGACCCGCCTTCCCGTTGTCGTCATGGCGCGGGAGGGTCGGGTGTGGGGACTCTTCCGGCCGTTCCAGCAGATGCATCTCGATCAGGCCCGCCGAACCGGACTGTGGGTCATCCGCCTCGGGTTCTTCGCGTACTGGTTGCACCTGGCCGCCGCGGTGGTGGGTGCCGTCATCCTGTTTCGCCGCCACGCGCCGGTCTGGCCTCTCTTGGTCTTCGTGGTCATCGTTGCCGTCAGCGTGGCAATCACTTTCGGTCAAACTCGATACCGGGCGCCGGCCGAAGTGCCGATCGTCCTCCTGGCCGCCGTCGCGGTCGACGGGATGGCACGCTCGCGAGCTCCAACACCGCAATAGATGTTGATCTCATCGAGAACGTCGCCAGGCAGAGATTGCTCGGGCTGTGTCAGACTTTGCGTATGGCCGAGGCTCGTTTCTTCTTCCTGCACGTGATGAAGACCGGCGGCGCAACGTTTCGTTCGCACGTCTACCGGAACTTCGGTGAGGGCGAGGTCTATCCAGTCCCGCGCCGAGACGATATGCAGCGGGCTTGGCTCGTGGACTACCTACTAGGTCTCCCCGCCGAACGCCGTGCGCTGATCCGGGCCTACACAGGCCACTTTCCGTTCGTCGTCACGGAGTTGCTCGGCGAGCAGTTCGTCACGCTCACGATGCTGCGCGACCCAGTGGACCGGACGCTCTCGTATCTCAAGCACTGCAAGCGCTATCACGAACACCAGCGTGCCCTTGACCTCGAGGAGATCTACGAGGACCCGTTCTACTTTTCCTGCTTTGTGCATAACCACCAGGCAAAGCTCTTCTCGATGACATCTGACGATCCGCTCGAGAGCTACATGGACGTCATCGACGTCGATGACCAACGTCTCGAAATCGCAACGACCAATCTGGAGAAGGTCGACGTCATCGGGCTTTCCGAGCGCTCCGACGAGTTTGTCGACGAGGTGGCGCGTCGATTCGGCCTCCGATTCCGCAAACTTCCGAATCGTAGAGTCAGTCGTGAGTCCTGGGAGGTTTCATCCGCGCTACGGAAGAGAATCGCTGACGACAACGCAGCCGATGTCGCCTTCTATGAGTTCGCGAAGCGACTGCACGAGCAGCGACGCGACGCCGCCGTCCGGATGTGACCGTTCAGGGAGAGCGGTACTTCCTTGCCCACGTGCAGAAGGCCGCGGGCACGAGCTTGATCTTCCGGCTGAGACGCCAGTTCGGGCGCGCCGCGATCTATCCACTCGAGCCGGACAAAGGCAACGTCGCGGGAGTTATCTCGATCGACCACCTGCTCGAACGCTGGCGTACGCACCGGGACCAAATCCGGGTCGTGACCGGCCACTTTCCGCTCTGTACGACTGAACTGCTCGATGCGGGCTTTACGACCCTCACAGTCCTGCGCGACCCGGTCGACCGAACACTCTCGTATCTTCGCCATCACAGAGAATCCTCGCCGGCTGACCGCGAGCTGCCGCTCGAGCGCATCTACGAAGACCCGTTGCGCTTTCACGGACTTGTTCACAACCACATGGTCAAGATGTTCTCGCTGACTTGCGACGAGATGACGAATGGGGTGTTGACACGCGTGGAGTTCACACCCGAACGGTTCGAGCGCGCCAAGGAGAACCTCGCGAACGTCGATGCGCTCGGCCTCCAGGAGCGCTTCGACGAGTTCTGCCGTGATTTGACGCAGCGCTACGGATGGGACCTCGGCGAACCGACGCACGTGAACCGGACGACGCCGGTCGAGGTGACGGATCGCCTGCGGTCGCGCATTATCGAAGACAACGCCATGGACCTCGAGCTCTACGCGTTCGCGCGACAGCTCTACGACGAGCGCAGGGCCGGCCGAACGCCGGGATCAGTCCCTACCGGGATGTAACGGGAATGAGCTTCCGCCCGTTGGCCCCGTTGCCCGGCGTTGCGGCGTCGATCAGGGGGGCCGCATCGTTCAGGGCATTCATCACCAGTCGAGTCGTGCCTATGAGATCTTCGACCTGCGCGTCTCGGTCAGCCTCGGTCGCCTCGCCGGCTTTGATTGCCCGCAGCGTGTCGGTGAGGCGGTTCACTGGGTCCCAGTTGCAGGACTTGCACACCGGCTCGCGAGTGGTCACGTATTCCAGCTTCCGGCGTGTCACCGATAGGAACGAGGCGTCGAAGACGCTGCCCATCGGCGTCTCCTTGGTCCAGTCCGAGCAGCAGAGGTAGTACTGGCCGTCGTAGCCGACGAAGAGCGAGATGAACGGGATCCCGCAGATCGCGACCTCACCCTGCGACTCGAGCATCGCACGCGCCTCTGCTCGCTCTGGGTACGACTCGTATTCCATCTCGTCGACGAAGAGCGCCCCGCCCCGATTCATGACGTCGAAGAACATGAAGTCGCGGAGGCCGTGATCCTGCCAGTACTTCACCATGTGCTTGACATGATCGCGGTCGCGCCGGTAGTCGACGATGACAATGTTCACTTCGCACTGATCGCTCGCCATCTCGGCGAACTGCAGCACGTTGTCGCGGGTCCGTTCGAACGGGAGCTTGTAGACATCTTCGTAGTCGTCGCCTTCATCACCGACGTTGATATTGATCTGCTGAAGCCCGGCATCGAGGAGGGCTCGGCCACGCTTCTCATCGAGCATCGCAGCGTTGCTGGACATCACGCACGCGAGGTCGGCGTCGCGGACCTGGCGAACGAACGACGGCGTCTTGGGATTGAGGAGCGGCTCGCCGAGACCACAGAAGCTGATCTTGAAATCGCTGTCGAGTGTGGTACCCGCGATGTCGCGTAGTTCGGTGACGCGAGCGAGGGTCTGCGCGAACACCTCGGGGCGCATGAGCCCCTGATGCGGCGTCTTGTCGCGGGGACAGAAGTGGCACTTCGCGTTGCAGCGGTTCGTCGGCTCGACGTCGATCGTGATACCACGAGACGGCATGTTCGGCGCACCCTCCTAGGGGGGCGAGACCCACGTATGGCGAGCGGCAATCATTTCAGGTTTGGCGGTGCCTGTCGAGGCAAGGATGCTCGACCGCTCGAGCCGCAAAGCCAAGGTGGTAACTTAGTGGCCTTGCAAGCTCGGGGTCGCTCGGCGCACTACCGCGGGGACAGAGAGTGACGCAGACATTCAGGGCCAGCAGAGCGGCGACGGAGCTCCCCTCGTTCCAGCTGACTCCGCAGCAGATCGCCTACTTCGAGACCTTCGGGTTCATCAGGGTCCCGGGGCTCTTCGCCGACGACGTCCCCGACATCATCGCGGGCTTCGAGGAGGTCTTCGGCAACGAGCAGATCGCGCGGATGGAGACCCACGAGCACCTTCACCTCGAACAGCGCCGGACGATCATTCCGGGCTTCATCCACAAGAGCGAGCGGCTCAAGCGGCTCCTTGTCGACCCTCGAGTCGTCGGCGTCGTCACCGGGCTCGTCGGCGAGAACTACGAGTACGCCGAGAGCGACGGCAACATCTTCGACTGCGAGAGCTCGTGGCACCCCGACATGTACTCGGCCCCGCTCAACCAGTTCCACGTGAAGCTCTCGTTCTACCTCGATTCACTTCACGGCGACAACGGCGCGATCCGTCTGATTCCCGGTACGAATCACCACCGGACACCGTTCGCGAAGGCGCTCCGCAAAAACCTCGAAGATCACACGATGGTCGAGGGCATCTACGGGGTTCCGCACTACGAGATTCCGTCCTGGACCCTCGAGAGCGAGCCGGGCGATCTCATCGTCTGGAACTTCCGCACCATCCACGCGAGCTTCAACGGCGGCGAGCGACGACGTCTGTTCTCGATCAATTTCCGCGCGCCCGCTGAGGCCCCGGCGGAGTAGCAGACGTTCGAGCTAGCTGAGCTCCTTGTGAACGGCGATCTCGATGCAACGCAGGGCGGGCGGTCGCCGCGTAAGCGCGTCGGCCGCGATCTGTCGCGAAACCCGGATTTCGCCGAGCTGCTCGTGCGCACGCCCGGTTGGGAGCAGCGTGTCGCTGCCAGGCTCGAGCGGCACCGAACCACGAGCGCCGAGGCCTCCTCGATCGAACACACACTCCAGGTGACGTCGTATGGCGGTTCGGGTACGACGGCACTCTGTCGCCACTTCGTCGACGCCGGTCTGGAGCTTCCCGCAAGCCCCGATCATTGGCCGTACAAGCACAGCCCAGTTCCGCCGTCCGGCGCAGAGGTGCCCGAGGGTTTTCGGGTTGTGTACGTCTACACAGATCCTCGTGACGCCGTGCTGTCGCTCTTCCGGCGAGGCCTGCAGCTCGGTGCCTACCGGATCTTCCACCTACGGCAACCATCCCGGGAGATCGAAAAGCGGCTCCAGACGCTCGACGAGTACGTCCGCGCCGGTGTCGACGACTTCGAGCTCGACCAGCACTTCGAAGCTTGGCTTCAGCATCCGGCCGGCTACCCGGTCCTCTTCGTCGACTTCGACTCCCTCCCCGGCACCTGGCCCGCAGTTCGCGACTTTGTCGGCTTGTCGACTACGTACCCGTGCCTAGAGATCCGAACCCGTCGCAGCCCGCTCTCCACAATCGACCGCGCGACTGCAGACGGGCTAACGGCGATGTATCAGGGCCTGCTCGAGCGCATCGAGTCGCTTCCAGCCGTGGACGTTGTCGAGTGAGTTGCCGGCCGTACGCTGAGCTTTGAAGATCACTTTCGTCGTTCTCACGTCACCGCGCATCGTCGGCGGCATCGCGTCCAACTTCTACCTTGCAAACAGTTTGGCGCGCCTCGGGCACGACGTCACCGTCGCGCACGTCGACCTGTTTCAATTCGGCGTGCGGGCGGTTGCCGATATTTCGTGGTTCGCATTCGACGAGCGCGTGCAGCATCGCTTCGTGGAGCAGGTCGACTACGGGTCGTTTCCCGATGCCGACTTCATCTTCGTGATGAGCACCGACGACGGTGTTCCACCCACGCGCAACGGGCTCCCCCTCATCAGCATTCGGGGGTACGGCATCTACAGGAAGGACTCCGACGAACGGTCGTACCACGCGCCGTACCCGAAAGTGGTCCCGGCTCGGTGGCTCGTCGATGTAGGGACGCGCATGGGTGTGCCAGAGCAGCAGCTCGTGCTGGTCCCGAACGGCGTCGACCACGAGAAATACCGACTGATCCGCCCGATGGAGGGGCGCGGGCCGATCGTGGCGATGGTCTACCGCAACCACCCCACGAAGGGCGCGGTCTTCGGGTTGGAAGCACTCGCGATGGTGAAGAGTGCGGTGCCGGAAGTCGAGGCGGTCGTGTTCGGCCAGGCCGAGCCCCGACACGACATCGCACCGTGGATCGTCTACCGGCACGATCCGCCGCAGCCCGAGATCGTCGACGAGATCTACAACGGCAGCGCGGTGTTCCTGTCGTCCAGCGTCGTCGAGGGCTTCGGCAAGCCATGCATCGAGGCCATGGCCTGCGGGTGCGCACTCGTCACGACGGACAACGGGGGGTCACGCGATTATGCGATCGACGGGGAGACCGCGTTGGTGAGCCCGCCGAAGGACAGCCGAGCAATGGCGACGAAGATCGAGATCCTGCTTCAAGACCAAGCGAGGCGTGCTGGTCTGGCGCAGCGGGGAAGTGAGTATGTCAAGCGATTCGACTGGGATACGAGCGCGGAGACACTCGAGCGCTTCCTCATCGCGTACGGCGAGCAACCCGAACGCCTTCTCGGTCGAGCGGACTCGCGTTGAGGATCACGTTCGTCGTTCAGACGACACGGCGAGTAGTCGGCGGGCTCACATCGAACTACGAGTTGGCGAACTCGCTGGCGCGCCGCGGGCACAGCATCAATGTCGTGCATGTCGACTTCTTCGGGTTCGGCGTGCGCACGATTGCCGATATCCCGTGGTTTCGATTCGACGAGCGCGTGCAGCATCGGTTCGTCGAACAGGTCGACTACGCGTCGTTTCCCGACGCCGACTTCATCTTCACGATGAGCGAACAGGACGGCGTTCCACCCGCGCGCTACGGGCTGCCGCTCATCACGATCCGGGCCTACGGCCTTTACAGGAAGACAGAGAACGAGCGCCCGTACTACGCGCCGTACCCGAAAGTTGTTCCGGCTCGGTGGCTCGTCGATGTCGGAAGGCGCATGGGCGTGCCAGAGCAACAGCTCGTGCTGGTCCCGAACGGCGTCGACCACGAGAAGTATCGACTCATCCGCCCGATCGAGGGACGAGCCGCGAGGGTTTCCATGGTCCACAGCAACCATCCCACGAAGGGCTCGACGGTGGGCTTAGCCGCGCTCGCCATGGTCAAGGAGGTGGTACCGGAGATCGAGGTGGTCGTCTTCGGCCACACCAAGCCGCGTCACCAGGTCGCACCCTGGATCATCTACCGGCACGACCCGCCCCAACGCGAGATCGTCGACGAGATCTACAACGGCAGCGCCGTGTTCATCTCGCCGAGCATCGTGGAGGGCTTCGGAAAGCCGTGTGTCGAGGCGATGGCCTGCGGGTGCGCTCTGGTCACGACGGACAACGGGGGATCACGCGACTATGCGATCGACGGGGAGACCGCGTTGGTGTGCCCGCCGAAGGACAGTCGCGCTATGGCAACGAACATCGTGAATCTCCTCCGCGATGAAGGGCAGCGTGTCGGCTTGGCGCGGCGGGGACGTGAGTACGTCGAGCGATTTGATTGGGACCGGAGCGCCGAGACGCTCGAGCGGTTTCTCGTGACGTACGGGGAGCGGCCGGCACACTATCGCGCTTGAGCTACGAGGCTCGGGCCGCGTCGATCACGGCATTCGACACGTAGGCCATCTCGCCCTGGCCGAAGAGAACACGCGCCACTGCCAGAGAATGAGTGTCGCCGAGCAGCCGGTCGATCGCCTTCCGGTCATCTTCATTATGGAACTCCAGGTAGACGACCTTGAGTCCGGGGAGCCACTCCCGCATGGCTTCGAGAATCGGGACCTCGCAACCTTCGGTGTCGACCTTCAACACGTCGACCTGGGTGATGCCCTGCTCCCCGAGCAGCGTGCGAGCCGACCGCAGCTGGACGCGCTCGCTTCGGTCGGTTGTGCCTGGACGCCGTAGGATCGAGGAGCTGCCTGTCCCCGCCTCCCCCGAGTAGAGCGGGACATCGTCGTCCCGATCGAACAAGCCGACGTTGAACGGCTCGATGTTCGCCCGCCGCCGCGCATTCCGTTCGAGCACGCAGTAGGGGACACGAGCAGGTTCGAAGGCCAGGATGCGGGCGTGTGGGTAGTGCACGGAGAAGAACATGCTGGCTGAGCCACAGTTCGCTCCCACATCCATGACGACGTCGACATCGCTGAGCGCCGGGATCAGCGGGTACGTCTCGCCACTGAGGATCCGCTGTGCGGTATGCACGGACTGGCGATTCTTGATGCACTCGAACTCGAGGGCTTCACCGTCGTCCCCGAACGGCAGCATGATGCTCGAGACCTCGCGGTCAGATTCCCGGGCTAACGGCTCCGACGAGGCGTCACTCATCGGTGGGCCACGGATCGGTCAACCGGCTTCGCGGGCGAGCTGTTGGTACCGATCCGGAGCCGCTTCGCACTCACGGCGAAACGCTTCCAACAAACCGGCGTTCGCGTCCGAGTCGAACCTCTTGACGAAACTCACTGTCGCGAACCGCGAGGCGTATACGAATTGGACCTCGAGGACCAGTTCCTCGATGCCCTCGCCATGGCGTGCACGTCTCGCCGTTTCGTAACCAAGGCAACGACGCCGTCAATAGCGTCATCGGCCGAACCTCCGGTCGAGGATCGTGACGAGCGCACACCTTCGGGCCATGGCTTCGACCGGTGTGAATCCGATTCTCTCGCGAACGCTTGGAGGACACGGAACTGCGGTTGTACACATGTCCAACAAGCACTTTCCGTTCCGGCGACCCGAATGAATCGTGTCGAGGCGGTACCGGCGGCTCCGGACCCTTCGTGGCGAACAGTACCGCTCGGAGCCCGGGGGCGCCGGCTCTCACGTTCGTGAGTGCCCTGATACCGACTTGGCGCCTTGTGGAAGGCGGCGGTAGAGCGTCGACGTCTGCAGTGGCCGCTTCTCGATAGGCATGGCGCCAAGCACGAGCGTAAGTCTCCCCGTCTCAGTTTTCACCCGCCTGACCCGGTGAACCCATCGCAATGTGGTACGGCCGTCCGCGCTCGGGCCAGTCTGATGA
>JBOGFL010000045.1:0-2270 GCA_050743285.1 Acidimicrobiia bacterium | reverse complement strand
TCGTCGCGCCGTCGAGCAGCTGCACCCGGCGGCGGTTGTGTTCGCGCATGCGCTCCATGAGCTTGTAGAGGAGATAGAAGCCGAAGACTCCGCACGTGAGCACGGTCAGGAAGCAGTTGAGGCCGGGTCCGGTGAAGACGTAGTCGGTCTCGTACCGCCGCCGGAACGCGACCCGCACCTGCTCGTCGGGCCGCAACGCCATCGGTGGCGCGAACGCCGGCGGCGGCGGGGCTGCAGGCGGCGGGGTGGGGGAGGACGGAGGTTCGCTCGCGGTCATCGGGGTAACAGGTCGTCGCAGCTGTGCTCGTCCGGCAGGAGCGGCACGAACGTCACCGAGTACGACTTCCCACCCGAACGCCACTTGGTGATCGTGGTGGCGTCCTCGGCCTGACCGACGACGGTGCCGACCGCGTCCTGACCCGAGACGACCTGGCAGCGGCCGCCGAGATCGAAGGGCTCTCCGGCGGTGGCCAGGTCGTCGCCGAGGGGCCAGTCGAGAAGGTTCGGCCGCGGCGCCTCGTTGCCGTCCGGCTGCGAGTAGTCCTCGCTGATCACCGCGAGCTCGTCGTACTCGTAGGAACCGAGGGCGTCGTCGCCGGTGAGCTCGGAGCCGGTCGCCACCTCCACGAACTCGGCGAGGTTCTCCCGCGCTGCCTTCTGCTCTTCGGTGACGTCGTCGCTGGTGCGCACGTCGAAGTCGAGCGCGTAGGCGCGGTGCTCGTAGACCTCGCCGTTGGCGGCGATGGTGACGACGGTCTCCGGCTGATCCGTGATGCCGGGCTCGCCGTAGTCGGTCTCCTCGAGCAGCCCGAGCTCGTCGGCCTCGGCGAGCAGACCCTCGATCTGCTCCGCGTCGATCTCGGTGCTCACCAGGTTGGGCAGGGCCGGCGGCGGATAGCGCTCGATCGTCGGCCCGGGCACGATCACCTGACCAGCGCCGAGGACCGACACGACGGGCACGTCGGTGGCGGCGGGTCCGACCTCGTAGCCGCCGACGACCTCGACGCGGATGACGACGTCATCGGCGCCGGTCGGGTACTCGATGGCGTCGTCGGGATCGGTCGGGGACGTGGTGCCGCCGCCGTCGTCGCCGCAGGCGGCGAGGACGAGGGCGCCGGCGAGGGCGGCCGCATGCAGCGTGAGTGTGTTCACGCCGAGTTCGACGCCGAGCCGGCAGTCTTGGTTCCCGTGCTCTCGTTCTGCGATCGGATCCAGCTGAGCCCGCTTTCGAGGGCCGCCAGCATGGTGTCGTTGTTGCGGGACAGCTTCTCGTGTACCCACCGCTCCATCCCGAGGCGGCGCCACCACGGGCTGAACGTCTCGTAACGCTCCTCGAAGTGCACCCGGGTTCGCCCGTCGTCGAGCGGCTCGAGGCTGGTCAAACCGACCGCCCACGACCACAACGGCTTGCCGACCGCGTCGTAGCGCCACGATTCTCTTGGCTTCACCTGTGTGAGCCACTCCCACGACTGGCCCACGCCGCCCGACAGCAGGATCTTCGGCACCTTGAACCAGCAGTGGCGCACGAGCCCCTCGCCGATCTCGTCGCCGGGATGGAGGATCTCGATGGTCGCCAGCTCGCTCTCGCGGCGGCGCGGCTCGCGCGTCCAGAAGAGCTGCCAGACCTCTTCGGGCGTGCCGTTCAACACGAACGAGTACTTGTGAATCTGCACGCCCGGCAGTGTAGGTGCGGCCCCGGGCGGGTCGTCAGGGCACGAGGACGGCGCGGATCTCCACCACCGGGTAGCGGAACGAGCTGCGGAGGACGGCGGTCCCGATCGGCACGGCCGCGCCGGGGAGGCCCGGGCCCGCGAGCACGACGTCGGCCTCCCAGTTGCCGGTGACGGTCAGGGGGTAGGTTCCCTTGGTCTCGTAGGTGTGCCGGACCGCGGGCTCGGCGGCCGAGCCGGGGCCGCTGGTGTAGGACGCGCCGTCACCGGTCTCGTAGGTGACCGACGTGAGGTGCGCGGCGCCGGTCACCGACCAGGGCCCGATGCTCGCCGCCACCGCGACCTGGGTGTCGCCCTGGTACCAGAGCCAGGTGTCGAGACCGGTGAGGCCTTTGTTGGGCGGGTTGGCACCGAGTCCGGGCGGCGGAATGTCGCGCATGGCGATGGCCCAGATCTCACCGATGGTCGGCACCGGCGGCAGCGGTGGAGGTGGCGGCGGGTACGGGCCGCCGGGTTCGATCGGCACGCACACGACTTCGCGCGAGAGCTCGTTGCCGGCGGTGTCTTGGACGATGAGCAGCCACGGGTAGCCGTCGGCGC
>JBOGFL010000044.1:0-7200 GCA_050743285.1 Acidimicrobiia bacterium | reverse complement strand
CGCCACACGACCGAGTGGTCGAGGCCTGCGAGCCGCATCACCTGGGGGAGCTGGGCGACGTGCCCGAACATGTCGGGCAGATAGCCGACGGGCAGCGCGCCACCATGCTCATTGGCGCGCGCCAGTCCGAACTGCAGGTTCCGTACCAGCGTCTCGCCTGAGACCATGTACTCGTCGGGCAACACCGTCCACGGACCCATCGACACGCGCCCGCTGGCGGCGAGGCGCTGTACGGTCGGCGCGGCGTCGGGGCGGATCTCGAGGTAGTCGTCGAGCACGACGGTCTGGCCGTCGAGCAAGAAGTGCGCGTACGACAGGTCGCGTTCGAGCAGCGGCAGGAGCCCGTCAAGAAGGGTGACCAACCGGGCGCGGAAGACCTGGAAGGGCGCGTACCACTCGCGGTCCCAGTGCGTGTGAGGGACGATGGCGACAATCGTCGGCCGCTCCACTCGCACAGGATACGACGTGCGGTTCGGCTATCCCCTGACCGACGGGCTTTTCGAGAAACGACGGATGTTGTTGCCGGCTGTGCTCGACGAACACCGCTTTCGCATCAGCTGAACACCTACGCCACCCACTGCCGGGCCATCGTGCTCGGCCGGACCCGGTGGCCCATGCGTTCGAACTCGCCTTCCTCCATCGCCACTTCGAACGAGCTGGGCAATGGCCGCTCGGTGGCCGCCGCGGTCATGCTCGCGACTTCCTGTTCGGCGAGCGGCGGCGCCTCGGGCTCGGTGCACCCCGGCGTCGGCGGGTCAATCTGCACATTCAGGTCGAAGCCCGGATCGGGATCGGGGTCCTCGGCGGTGAGTACCACGCCGAGATTCAGGGCGTTGCGGTCGCGGGTCGTCAAGAACCAGGTGTCGTTGTCGTTCCCCGGTCCTTCGGGCGGCGCGCCGAGGAAGCGCCATTCGAGGAAGCGGAGCACCGCGGTGTGGTCGGCTTGCGCGGGCTCGACGTATCCGCGGCGCGCGAACGGCGACGCAACCACAGCCGGCACCCGGAAACCGGCCTGCCCAAAGTTGTTCGCATCATCCGAGCTGGCCATGTCGTCCGGCAACTGCGGCGGCGTGACGTGGTCGAAGAAGCCACCCCATTCGTCGTAGGTGAGGACGAACACCCCCCGCGGCCAACTCGGCGACGACTCGAAGGCACTGAACACGTCGCGCAAGAATCGTTGCCCGGCGCGGATGTCGGCGTGGGGATGGTCGTCGGTGCGGCTGTCGGTGAGAAATCCCGGATCGACGAAGACGACGTTCGGGAGCGTGCCCGCCTCCGCGTCGGCGAAGTACTGGTCGATCGGATGACTGATCGAGAGAAGCCGGGGCCCCCACAGCGCGGTCGTCGGCAGGTCAACGTAGTAATAGCCGTTCGGCACGCCTGCGGCGGCAAGCCGGTCCCAGATCGTAGGCCACTGAAAGCCGTCGGAAGTCGACGCAAACACATTTGCCTTGTTGCCGCCTGACGTCCCCGAGTGCAGGTACTCGCGGTTCGGGTATGTCGGCGCGAGCAACGAAGCGTTCCAGCGGTCGAACACCGCGAACCGGGTGAGGAGCTGTGACGTGAACGGGGTGTCGGCGCCCCGGTAGTAGCCGAGCGCGTACTGGTCGTTCCCGCTGCCCGGCGCAAGAAAGCCGCCGTCGCGCTGCGCGCGACCACTGTCCCAACCGTGGCCGGGGTCGGGGTGTCCGCAGCCGCGGTACGGGTTCGACTCACCGCGATGGTCGGGGAGGTAGTAGGTGGCGATGTCCTTGCCGTCCGGCGCCGGGAAAGCCTGCTCCTGCCGGCCGTTCACCGAGAAGTCCTCGCCGTAGCGGCTTCGCCCGGCCTCGAGGTAGTCCTCATTGGTCGCGAGCCAGCCCAAGTAGTGGTCGAAGGACCGGTTCTCCATCATCACGACGACGACGGTGTCAATCGGCGCATCGCGCGCGGGCATGTCGAGCACGCTTGGCGCGATCCTCGTTCCCGAGGTTTCGGAACCGTTCGCGGTACCGCCGTCGTCGCCACCGCCATCGGAACAGGCGGCCAACAGCGCCGGTCCGCCCAGCAGGACGCCGCCGCCGACGAGCCCGGATCGGCGCAGGAATTCCCGGCGATCCACGTCCGCATCCTCGCGCGATCACGGAGACCGAGGCGTTCGCGCCGTAGTCTCGAAGCATGCCGGTCGAGCTCGATCTCTCGCGCGCGACGGTGTTCCTCGACTTCGACGGCACGATCAGCACCGCGGATGTGAGCAATCACCTCGCCGATCGGCTCGCGCCTGCGTCCTGGCGGGAGATCGACGCCGCGTACCTGGCGGGTGAGATCGGGAGCCGGGTCTGCCTGCTCGAGATGTGGGACCTCCTGCCTCACGACGAGGAGCAACTGCGAGCGGTGGCGGCGGAGGTGCCCCTCGATCCCGGGTTGTCGGCGCTGGTCGAAGGCCTGCGGGCGGCGGGCGCCGAGGTGTTCGTGGTCTCCGACGGCTTCGGGTTCTACGCCGAGGAAGTCTGCGCCGAACTCGACCTCGCGCTGCTGACCAACCAGCCCGACTGGACGACGGGCGAGTTGCTCTTTCCGTACGAAGATCGCTGTTGCCCGTGCACGACGTGTGGCGTGTGCAAGCAGGCCCCGGTCAAGGACGCCCGCCGGCGGGGGCGCACGGCGGTCCTGGTCGGCGACGGCGCCAGCGACCGCAAGGCCGCGCTTCTCGCCGATGTCGTGTTCGCCAAGGACGCCCTGGCGCACTGGTGCCGCTTCGCTGACGTTCCTTTCCATCAGTTCGCAAGGCTCGACGACGTCCGCGCCGCGCTCGTGCCCTGAGGAGCGCCGTACCATGGCCGGGTGCGGGTCGCGCTCGGCTCCGACGAACGAACGGGTCTCACCGACGCCGTCGCGGAGGATCTCGAACAGCGCGGCCATGAGGTCGTACTCATCGGTCCGCCCGGCGGTGACGATCTTCAATGGGCGGAAGTCGGGCGACGCGTCGGTGAGCTCGTCGCCGGCGGCGACACCGACACCGCGGTGCTCTTCTGCTGGACCGGTACCGGCGCGTCGATGGCCGCCAACAAGGTGCCCGGAGTACGGGCGGCGCTGTGCACCGATGCACCGACCGCTTCGGGAGCCCGCCGCTGGAACGACGCCAACGTGCTCGTCATGGGCCTACGCCTCACCAGTCCCGAACTCGCCCGGGAGATGATCGATGCCTGGTTCACGACCGACGCCGACCCCGAGGAGCGCGCCAACGTTGACCGCTTGGAAAATCGGTAAGTAGGCTCGACGCCATGACCATGTACGCGATGCTCAGCACAGTCGGCCCCGAGGGGTGGGCGACGATCCGCGAGAACCCCGACCGCGTCCTCGAGGTACGCCGCGAGGTGGAGGCGCTCGGCCTCACCGTGCACGCGCTCTACGCGGTCATGGGCCAGTACGACTTCTTGAGCATCATCGAGTCGCCCGACGAGCAGTCGATGGCCCGCGCTGCCGTGATGCTCGCGGCGCGCGGCACGATGCGGACGACGACACTCCAGGCGATCCCGGCCGACGACTTCGTGGCTTCGCTCAAGCAGGCGCGCTAACGCGCCCGGTCACATCCACCACATCGACGAGCGCTTCTTCTCCTCGCGCACGTCGTCGTCGACGAACAGCACCGGGAGAATCGACCCGTCCGAGCGCCGCCGGACCCGGTACCGCGCCGAGTCACCCTCGCGTACGACCTCGGCCACCTCGAAGCCGCGCGCCCACCGCTGATCGAACCGGGCCCGGACCTCGATGCGAATGCCGGCCTCCATGTGCGAGCGATGGTACCGGGACGATCCGGCGCTCCCGACAGATCGCGCTGTACCGTCGGCGACGATGACGCTGCCGGGACCGACGCCGACGCTCCGGCTCGAGCGCCGCTGCTGGCAGTCGGGGGAGCGGATCGTCTGCGGCATCGACGAGGTGGGTCGCGGTGCCTGGGCCGGGCCCGCGACGGTGGCGGCGGTGGTGCCACCCCCCGCTCATCTCCCGGGTGTGCGGGATTCCAAAATCCTCACTCGCGAGCAGCGCGACGTCGCGGCGACGTCGGTTCGGGAATGGGCGTGCGCGGTCGGCGTCGGGCACGCCTCGGCGTACGAGTGCGACGAGCTCGGTATGACCGCCGCCTTGCGCGCCGCCGGCCGGCGGGCGCTGGCGCAACTGGCCGCGCAGGGTTTCGAGCCCGACCGGGTGATCCTCGACGGGAACCACGACTACCTCAACCTGGGTGCCCGCGTGACCACAGTCATCAAAGGCGACGCCCGGTCGCTCGCGGTCGCGGCCGCTTCCTGCGTCGCCAAGGTGACCCGGGACTGTCTGATGATCGAGGAATCCGAGCATTACCCGCCCTACGCGTTCGAATCGAACGTTGGGTACCCGGCGCCGATCCACAAGTCGGCGCTGCGGGGCTACGGGCCCAGCGCCATTCATCGCCGCTCCTGGATCTTCATGGAAGGCCTCAACTGGGGTGGCCTCCCGCCGCCCCCCGGCCGATTGTTCGCCTAAGAGGGGGAGGCATGGATCTGCTCGATGCCCACACGCAGGCCCTCGGTCACACCCGCCGGCTGGTCGCCGGTGTGCGCGACGACCAGTGGGACCAGCTGTCACCCTGTGAAGGGTGGAGCGTGCGTGAGCTCGTCAACCACATCGTGACGGGGAACTTCTGGGCCGGTGAGCTCACCGCGGGCAAGACCATCGAAGAAGTCGGCGACCGCCTCGACGGCGACGTCTCGGGAAAGATCCGGCCCAGGTCTACGACGAGTCGGCCACCGTCGCCGACCGGGCGTTTCGTCGTCCGGGCGCGATGGACGCGCCGGTGGCCGTGTCGTACGGCCCGGTGCCGGGCTCGGTGTACTGCGGGCACCGCTTCCTCGACGTGCTCGTCCATGGATGGGATGTCGCAACCGGTACCGGCCAGGACACCCGGCTCGACCCCGAGCTGGTAGAGACGTGCTGGCAGGTGGTCGAGCCACAGAAGGATCTGCTCGTCGGAGCGGTGCCTTCGGCAGCGACCACGAGGCGCCGCCGGGTGCCGACCGCCAGACCGCGATGCTCGCCCTCCTCGGCCGACACCCGTGAATCTCCGGTTCGGTCAGTAGTCTCCGGGCATGGGTCAGGACATCACGGTCACCGCGCGGCCGGGGGCGTCGGCCGCGGTGCGCGTCTTCTCTCTCAACCGCTCGCTCACCGGGATGGCGACCGAGCGCTACGACCCCCGGTTGGGTGTGACCGGCGACGGGCCCGGTGACGTGCTGGCCCGGCGGCTGTTCGACCTCGGGGCGATGGGCGTGACCGTGTATTCGAACGTGGTCACGGTGCAGGCGCCGCCCGACAAGTGGGCGGACCTCGAACCCGAGGTGGTCGAGGCGATCGAGCACCTCTTCCGCTATTACGGCGAGGAGGCGGGCTGGTCGCCCGACGCGCTGCGGGCCATCGGCGTCGAGCCGATCCCCGCCCCCGAACCGGCCAAGTAACCGGCCGGAAGCCGGTTGCCCATCCGAACGTTTGTTCGATAAGTTCGGGGGATGGGAGTGGCGGCGCTTCCCCGGCGCGACGAGGAGTCGCGGGGTCGGTTGCACGAGGTTGCCCGCCGGGCCGCACCGGTCACCACCGCCGGAGAACGGGTGCTGGCGGTGCCGGGAGAACTCGGCGCGGTGCTTCCCGGGGGTGGGGTGCAACGGGGCTCGGTGGTGGCGGTGGACGGAAGCCCCGGCGCCGGTTCCACCACCCTCATGCTCCGGCTGGCAGCGGCGGCGACCGCGGCGGGGGAGTGGGCGGCGCTGGTGGAGCGGGACGCGACCCTCGGCGGGCAGGCCGCGTTCGAGGCGGGGGTGGAACTCGAACGTTGTGCGGTGGTCCGGTGGGTGCCGCGGAACGCGTGGGCGACGGTGGTGGCGGCGCTCCTCGACGGCCTCGGTTTGGTCGCGGCCGAGGTGCCGAACACAGCCCGGCTGGCTGACGCCCGCCGGTTGACGGCGCGGGCGCGAGAGCGCGGCGCGGTGTTGGTGGTGTCGGGGCCGTGGCCGGCGGAAGCCGCGTTGCGGCTGCATGCCCGCGGTTGGGAGGACGACTCGCTGGCGGTCGCAGTCGAGGGGCGGGGCGCGGCGGCGCGGCCGCAGCTCACGGCCCTCGCGGGATGAGCGAAAGCACCCGCACGTTCTGTCTCTTGTGCGCGGACTGGCCGGTCACGGTGGCGCGCCGTGACGCGCCGACGCTCGCCGGTGCGCCGGTAGCGGTTGTCGAAGCGGGTGAGCGCGGGCAGGTGGTTCGTGCCAACTCGGCTGAAGCCCGCGCCGAGGGCGTGGCCGTTGGTCAGCGCCGCCGCGAGGCGGAGGCGCACTGTCCCGGGCTCGCGGTGGTGGAGACCGACCTGCAAGCGGAGGCGCGCGCCTTCGAAGGCGTTGCCCGCGCCGTCGAGCTGATCGCTCCTCGCCTGATGCTGGAAGAACCGGGCCGACTGACGTTTCCCACACGTGGGCCCGCCCGCTACTTCGGCGGTGACGGCGCGCTGGCCGACCGGGTGCTCGCAGTCGCGCGCGACAACGGTGCGGTCGACGCCCGAGGCGGGATCGCCGACGGCGCGTTCGCGGCCACGCTTGCCGCCCTCGGCGCATCACCGGACGGTTCGCACATCGTGACACCCGGCGGTTCAGCGTCGTTCCTCTCGCCCCTGTCGGTCAACGCGTTCGGCGATCCCGAGTTCGCCGACCTGCTGGCGCGCCTCGGGCTCCGCACCCTCGGCGCGTTCGCCGCGCTCCCGGCCCCCGCGGTACTTGCCCGCTTCGGCGCCGACGGACGGCGCGCCCACCGGTTGGCCGCCGGTCTCGACGAGCACCCGACGGCCCCGGCTCCACCACCGCCCGAACTGGCCGAGACGCTCGAGCTCGACCCGCCCGCGACCCGCGTCGACGAGGTTGCGTTCGCGGCCAAGGCGCTGGCCGACATGTTGCTCGAGCGGCTGGCCGGGCGCGGCCTTGCGTGCACCCGGGTGGTGGTCGAGGCCGAGACCGAGCACGGCGAGCACCGGGCCCGGGCCTGGCGCCACGAAGGTCTCGACGCGGCCGGGCTGGCGACGCGCGTCCGTTGGCAACTCGACGGGTGGGTGACCGAGACCGGGGGCCTGTCCGGCGCGCTCACGCTGCTACGGCTGGTCCCCGACGAGGTGGTGCCGGCGGGTGGTCGTCAGCTCGGTTTCTGGGGGGA
>JBOGFL010000043.1:0-2179 GCA_050743285.1 Acidimicrobiia bacterium | reverse complement strand
CGGGGCAAGGTCCGCCTCCGCAACGGCGCCGTGGTCGCGGCGTCGGGCGCGGTGATCGCGGTGGCGCTGGCGGCGGTCCGTTACCGCCGTCGGCACCGCAAGTAGCCGGTGGCGCGCGGTCACGTCGTCGTCGACGGCTCGAACCTCGCGACCGAGGGACGCACGACTCCGAGCCTGGCGCAACTCGTCGAAGCCGTCGGCGCGTTCCGAGCCGAGCATCCCGGTGTGACGGTGACGGTCGTCGTCGACGCATCGTTCCCGCACCGGATCGACCCGGCGGAGCGGGAGCCTTACGAGTCGGCAGCCGCCAGTGGTGACGTCGTCTCGCCGCCCGCGGGCGCGATCGGGCGCGGCGACGGGTTTCTCCTCCAGATCGCCGACCGCACCGGTGGTGCGGTGCTCTCGAACGACTCTTTCCAGGAATTCCACGGCACCTACCGCTGGCTGTTCGACACCGGCAGGCTCATCGGCGCCAAGCCCGTCTCGAGCGTGGGCTGGATCTTCTCCCTCCGCACGCCGGTCATTGGCGGGAAAAGCCGCCAGGCGGTGCGCGAGGCAGCGCGTCCGGTGAAGGCGCCGAAGGTGGTTGCCGACGCGATCAAGCAGGCGAACGCCGACGCCCTCGAACCCGATCGGCCGACCCGCCGGCCCCGAGCAAAGGTCGCGTCGCCGGGCGCGGTGAACGATACCGACCCCTACCTGCGGTTCCTTGACCGGCACCCTCCGGGGAGTGAGGTCGACGGGCGAGTCGATGCGTACTCGTCGCACGGCGCGTTCCTGGAGGTCGACGGCGTACGCGGATATCTGCCGCTGGCGGCAATGGGCGAGCCGCCGCCTGCCAGCGCCCGCGACGTGTTGCGCAAGGGTGAGCAGCGGCGGGTCGTCGTGCAGGCCTTCGACGCACCTCGCCGGGGCGTGGAACTGGCGATTCCTGAGTTCGCGCGGGTATCGGGCGCCCCGACCGAGGAGACCGTCGAAGCGGGGATCCGTGAGGGCTCGGCCCGCACGTTGCGTCGACGCCGGCAGCGCCAAGCGGCCAAGGCCAAGCCGACTCAGGCGAAACAACCGACCAAACCGAAGTCGAGCGCCAAGAAGCGGAGCGCCAAGAAGGCAAAGAAACAGAAACCCGCGGCCAAGAGCGCGAAAGCGACAAAGAAGCGGAGGTGAAGCTTGTGATCAGGCGGATCACCGTGGTGTTTGCTCGCCCGGGAGTCGACCGTTCGGGTGCTCTGCGCTACCTGGAGGATCTGCGTCCGGTGGACGAGGCACTGGCCCGGTAGGGAACGAGATCCGGTTGCGCCTCGCACCAACGACTCAGGGCATCGGTCCACTCGGCTGCGCGCCGCAGGTCGAATCCTTGCAGGCATGATTCGATGAACGCGCACTAGACGATCCCCGCGGAGATCGGCGACACCTCGCCCGCCGTGACTCCGAACGTGGTCTCGTCGAGGACACGCCCCAGGCCTGTCGGGTGCAGGCGTCGCGTCCGCGGTCGAGCGCATCGGCCAACCTCAGAGTGTGGCCGAAATGGGCGATCGGGCACCTGAAGCGCCGGTAGCGTCGAACCTCGTGCCCACACCTCCTCTCATCGAGGGTCGACGTCTGACCAAGCGCTTCGGTGACTTCGTCGCGATCGACGGGATCGACTTCAGCGTCGCGCCCGGCGAGGTGTTCGGGTTCCTCGGCCCCAACGGCGCGGGCAAGACGTCGACGATGCGGATGATCGGGTGCGTGTCGCGCGTCTCGGATGGCGAGCTGCGCGTTCTCGGGATGGATCCGGCCGCCGACGGCACAAAGATCCGGGCTCGGCTCGGGGTGGTCCCCCAGGAGGACACCCTCGACCTCGAGCTGAGCGTGCGCGACAACGTCCTGATCTACGGGCGCTACTTCGACCTCTCGCGAGACGTCATCCGGGAGCGGGCCGACGAGCTCCTCGACTTCGTGCAACTGGGGGAGCGGCGCAAAGACCGGGTCGACGAGCTCTCGGGTGGCATGCGCCGCCGCCTGACCGTGGCGCGGGCGCTGATCAATCGGCCCGACGTGCTACTGCTCGACGAACCGACCACCGGCCTCGACCCGCAGGCGCGCCACCTCGTGTGGGAGCGGTTGTATCAACTCAAGCGGCAAGGCGTGACGTTGGTGCTCACGACGCACTACATGGACGAGGCCGAGCAGCTGT
>JBOGFL010000042.1:0-2743 GCA_050743285.1 Acidimicrobiia bacterium | reverse complement strand
CGAGGGCCTCGGTGACCGAGAGCTCGGTGATCTTCACGATCTCGACGGTGCCGTCCGTCCGGCACCACGCGACCGGCGCCCCGCGCCGCAGCGTCCCGTGCCGCACCCGGCACAGGGCGAGGCGGCCGACGTAGGGCGAGGCGTCCAGGTTGGTGACCAGTGCTTGCAGCGGGTGCGACGGATCGTGCTGGGGCCCGGGCACGTGGTCGAGCACCTGCTCGAGCAGCGGCTTGAGTCCACCCTCCCCGGCTACGTCCGGAAGTTGAAGGTCGGGATCCGAGGCGTCGAGCGACGCCCGCCCGCTGCGGGCGTTGCAGTAGAGGATCGGGAAGTCGATCTGGTGCTCGTCGGCATCGAGGTCGAGGAACAACTCCTCGACCATGTGCACGACCTCTGCTACCCGTGCATCGCGCCGGTCGACCTTGTTCACCACGACGATGACCGGCAGCCGGGCCTCGAGAACCTTGCGGAGAACGAACCGGGTCTGCGGGAGCGGCCCCTCGGAGGCGTCGACGAGCAGGAGGACCCCGTCGACCATCGTGAGGCCTCGCTCCACCTCGCCCCCGAAGTCGGCGTGACCCGGCGTGTCGACGATGTTGATCTTCACGCCCTCGTAGCGCACCGCGGCGTTCTTGGCGAGAATCGTGATGCCCTTCTCACGCTCGAGGTCCGTCGAGTCGAGCACACGGTCGACGACCTCTTGGTGGGCTCCGAACGCGCCCGTCTGGCGCAGAAGGGCGTCGACGAGCGTGGTCTTGCCGTGGTCGACGTGGGCGACGATCGCCACATTTCGGATGTCGGTGCGCGCGCGCATCGAGGGCCTTCCGTGCGCAGGAGGGAAAACACCACCGTAGCGGCCGGGATACATGACCCGGCGGCGCGTTCTACCGCCGGCCCATGCCAGGGGTACGGTCGACAAATCGTGCCAGGACGCGTGCGCCCCTTCGGGCGCGAGACTTTCGAGTCCCTGCACCTCCGGAACTTCCGCCTCTTCATCGGCCCGGGGATCTCCCAGGTCGGCAACTCACCCTCGTCGCGCAGTCGCGCAGTCGCTCAGTCGCGGTCGAGCTCGAGCATGCGGATCGCGTTGCCGCGCAGCACCTTGTAGGCGGTCTCGTCGTCGAGGCCGATGTCCGCGATCATTTTCTCGACGTACTCCTTCGAGCGCGGCCACGTGGTGTCGGTGTGTGGGTAGTCGGTCTCGAAGCAGATGTTGTCGACGCCTACTGTGTCGAGGTTGGTGAGCCCCACCCGGTCGGCGGTGAAGCAGCCGAAGATGCGACCGTAGTAGTAGGTGGACGGCGGCTCCGGGATGATCTCCTTCGAGTGTTGCCACGCGTCGTGCTGGTCCCAGACCGTGTCGGCCCGTTCGAGCGCGTAAGGAATCCACCCGATCTGGCCCTCGCTGTACGCGAGCTTGAGCCCGGGGAATGCCTTCAGCTTGCCGCTGAACAGCCAGTCCGCCAGTGACGCCATCGAGTTGTTGAAGGCGAGCGTGCCACCCACACCCTCCGGCGCGTCCGGCGACGCGGCAGGATTGGTGGACGATGAGCCGATGTGCATGCACAGGGTCACGCCGGTCTCGTCGCATGCCGCGAGCATCGGGTCCCAGTAGCCGGTGTGGATGCTCGGTAGGTCGAGCTTGGTCGGAAGCTCGCTGAAGCAGAACGCGCGCACGCCGCGCTCGGCGTTGCGTCGAATCTCGGCGACCGCGAGATCGACGTCCCACAACGGCATGAGGCAGAGCGGGAGGTTCATTCCGCCCGAGGGCTCACACCACTCCTCGACCATCCAGTCGTTGAACGCCCGTACGCACGCGAGCGCGAGCTCTTTGTCTTCGGCCTCATAGAACGTCTGCCCGCAGAACCTCGGCATGGTCGGGAACGGCAACGACCCGTCGACCCAGTTGAGCTCGAAGTCCTTGATGCGCGCCTCGCGCTCGTAACAGCCCGGTCGCATGTCGTCGTATGTCATGGCGGTCATCGTCATGACGGTGCGGTCGAACTTGTCGATGTCGCCGCCGGGCGTGGCGCTCAGCGGGATCGCGACGAATTTCTTGTGCACGTAAACGAGCTTCCCGTCGTATACCCACGCGTCGCCCCACTCGCCGTCGGGGTCCTCGGTGTTGGTGTACTTCGCGCCTGCGTGGTGCACGAACGGCGCCCACCGCTTGCGCTCCACCCGCGGGCCCCGCTCACGGTGCTTCTCCGGCAGCCACGTCTGCCAGACGTGGGCCGGCTCGACGACGTGGTCGTCGACGCTCACGATCTTGGGCACTTCGTTTATCGAGATCCTCACGAGACGCCGGCCAATCCCAGGTTCATCAGGCTATGCCGAGCCGGACACCTCGACAGGCTTGGGTGCCGACCTCGAGGGGCATGGCCGCGGAGTCACCCAAGCCGGCCATATTCACCGCGGGTGCTGATAGTTCCGGGCACTCGCAGTGCCGAGAGATGCTGCGCCCCGCGGAGCGGCTGTACCGGCGGTGGTGCGGGATCAGGCTCCGCCGAGGTACGAGTCGTCGAGGAGGGAGGCGAGGGTCTCCAGCGTGCGCCGGGCCACCCGAAGCAATCCATCCCAGATTTCTGGTTGATGCCGCCTCGGCGTGGGTATTCGTCCACTGTGGGAGCGACGCGTATGACGCGCGAGCGTGTCCGAGGCGACGTCGTCAGGCTGGTCCACGCCGGTCTCGGCGTGCAGGACTTCTCACGGGCCACGACGAGGATCGTGGGGCGCGCCGTAC
>JBOGFL010000041.1:0-2724 GCA_050743285.1 Acidimicrobiia bacterium | reverse complement strand
ACCCCGACTGGTCGCACGCCGACACAGCCGCGGTCGAGATGATCGAGGCGCTCGCCAACCGCGACGCCACATTTGGCGAGTCCATCGACACCGCCTGGTCCCTGACATCGGCCGCGCTCCATGATCGTCCCGACAACATTGGCCCGGCGCTGGAAGCACAGTCGTCGCACAGCGACGAACCCGACCCGCTGGCGAGTGCCATCAACCGTCCGTACTCGAAGGCCCTCCAGACCGTCTTTGCCCTCGGATGGTGGGAGCACCGCAACACCGGGCAGGTCCGCGCCGAGTGCTACATGTTGCTCGACGAGGTCATCGCGCTGCCCGGATGGATCGGGTTGGAGTACCGCGCCGTCATCGCGGCACGCCGACTCGCCCTCGAGGTCTTCGCCCGTGATTGGCTCGAGACCAACCAGGACGAGCTCTTTGGTGAGCTCGCGCCAGACAGCGCGGGCAAGGCAACGTTCGAGCTCACCCTCAAGTGGTCGCCCCGGACGTCGGTCTGGTTTCTGGGGCGCTTCCGGAACCAGCTGTTCGCAGCAGGGCGCCGGCAGGCAGAACACGCAATCTCATCGATGCTCGTCGGCTGCCTCTGGGGCGTCACAGGCTATGAGGCCGACACTGTACTCGACGCCCTTCGGACGGAGGACCCGGCTCCCACCGCCGACGCGGCGGAAGAGATGGCGTCGCTGGTCCAAGACGCTGACGCAGGCTCCGATCTCCTCGAGACCGCGGTCGGGTTCTGGCAGACGATCCTTGATCGCTTCGATCGCCAGCTCGTCCCGACAGCATCGTTGCTCGGCCTCGGGCGCTGGGTTTTCGTCAAGTCTCTCGATGATCGGCGCTTCGAGGAACTGACGCTCGCAACTGTTGAGCGTTCCGTCGGGGCGATCGACTACGTCATCGAGGTTGCCGACAGGCTCGCGGAAAGTTCGCCAAGCGTCACGTCGCTCAACGTCCTCAGGATGCTTCTCGACGCGGCTCACGCCGAAGCGTGGGAGCGCGATCACGTCCAATCTAAGGCCGTCGAGGCTGCCAGGCGCGCCACCGCCGAACCCGATCTGGCGACCGAGGTGCTCCGCCTGCGCGACCGGCTGCTCGAACTCGGTCGGCACGACGCCCGCGGCATCGAGCCGCCCTCCGCGTAGCGGTCGTTCTTCTCGGCTGACCTCTATCGCTGTGAGGTTTCGAAAGTCCGACAGACCGGTCGACCGAGCCCGAGCACCTGCAGAAACAGCAGACTAGAGCGGCGGAGTGCAGGAGTGCATGAAATGGTTCGGCGACGTATCAGCCCAGTGTCGTAATAGCGCAGCCAGAGTAAGCACGCTCGCTCATCGCTCGATGACAGCGAGATCGAGCCCCAGCTCGTCGGCTGCCTGACGTAGGGGAGCCGACGCGCTGTCGGGGTTACCGAACCGAATGGCCCAGTCGTGCGTGACGGCCGCTGCGAGCGTCTCCGCTTGCAGCAGCGAGACGGCGTAGGTGTTCTGTATCGCGCCGGCAGCACGGATCATCGGCCGCGGGTCCACAATCGTCAGCACCGTGGGATCGCTCATTCGCTCGTAGAGCACCTGCCGGTCTGCGGGGGTGAGAGCCTCGGCGAGCCTGGTGAAGCGCCCGCGCACCTGGAGGCGCCCTGGCCCGGGATCGAGGAGCGCTCGCGTGAGTCGGTAGGCGCGGCTATAGGTCAGCGCGAGCGGCTGGCCAGCGAGTGCTGCGGGCGGTGTGCCGGCGAGTGTAGGAAGCGCGGCGTATTCGTCAACGAGGATCACAGCGCCAGCGGCCGAGAGTCACCCGGCGAGTTCCGGCTCAGCTGCTCCGATCTCCGTCAGGGCCGCCTTCAGTGTGCCGTCGGTGGCAATACGCTCGAGGTACTCCGCGCCGGCGCGACTGAGCTCCCTGCGATCGTCACGGCCTTGCGCCTTCGATGGTGGTGCAGCAAGCCCGCGCAGCCAGTCCCTCAAGTCACGATCCACGCGGCCCATTGTGCCCTCCCAGCTCAGGCGCGTAGACCAGATCTGCCACCCGGGCGGCGGCGTCCTCTTGGAGGCCCTCGACGACGTGGGAGTACGTGTCGAGCGTGATGGCGATGTTGGCGTGGCCGAGGCGTTCCTGGACGACCTTGGGGTGCACGCCGGCGGCGAGCGCGAGCGTCGCCGCGGTGTGCCGGAGGTCGTGGAGACAGATCTTCGGCAGGAGCGGGTTGCGCCACATCAGCTCACGGAACAGCACGTAGGCGCGCATCGGGTGGATCGCTCGGCCGAGCTCGTCGGTGAACACGAGGCCGGTGTCCCGCCATGCCGGGCCCACGCGCAGTCGCTCTTCGGCCTGGTGGCGCCGATGCTCGGCGAGGATGCGGGTTGTCTGCGGGTCGAGGCTCACGGACCGTCGCCCGGCGGCGGTCTTCGGCTCGGTGAGGTGCACCTCGTACCCGGCGGTCGTGAAAGAGCGCTGGACCCGGAGTCGGCCCGCGTCGAGGTCGACGTCCTCCCATCGCAGCGCCAGCGCCTCGCCACGTCGCAGCCCTGTCGTCACCAGAAGCGCCCACAGGGCGTAGAGCCGGTCCTCATCCGCCGCGCGGAGGAACCGCTGGACCTGCTCGGCCGACCACACCCGCCACTGCGGCCTCGCCCGCCTGGGCGGCTTCACCATCGCCGCCGGGTTGCGGGGCAGGAGCCCCGCGGTCGTCGCGTCTTTCAGCGCGTGCGAGAGCACCCGGTGGACGGT
>JBOGFL010000040.1:0-1983 GCA_050743285.1 Acidimicrobiia bacterium | reverse complement strand
GGGCGGGCGTGGAGGCGGCCGACGGCGACGCGACCCGCGCGGCGGTGCGCGCCCGGCCGACGATGGCGCTCGCGATCATGCTCGACATGCTCGGCGACGGCGACGGCGCGCTCGAAGTGCTGCGCGGCGCCGACACCGGTCCGCCCGCGCCGCGCTGGAACCGCCCGCTCCTCCAGTTCGCGACCGCGGTGACACTTCACCGCCGGGGCGAGTGGGACGACGCGCTGGCCGAGGCCGAGGCCGGCCTGGTCGGTGCCGACGAGACCGACCTCCTGCTCGGCGTCCAGGGACCGTTCGCGATCAGCGCCGCCATCAGCTGCGCTCGAGGCCGGCTGCGGGAAGCGCACCACTGGCTCGAACGGGCCAGTCGCGGGGCGGGGTCGAGCACCCTCGGTGTCGAATGGATGCTCTACGCCACCGCGCAGGTGCAAGAGGCCGACGGAGATCCTGAGGGCGCGGCCGCACTGCTGGAGCTCTTCATTGACGCCGCGCTCGATGCCGGCGCACCGGCGCTGCTCCTCAACTCGGGAGGCGACGCCGTCCGCCTCGCGATCGCCGCCGGCCGGCCCGAAATGGCGGCGCGGGTCACGCGGGGCCTGGTCGAGGTCGCCGGCCGCACCGAGTCGCCGATCGCGCGTGCCACCGCCGACTGGGCCCGCGGCCTGTCCCGCAACGATCCCGGGCCCGCGATTGCTGCCGCGGGACGCCTCACCGGCTGTCAACGCGTCCCCGAGGCGGCACGAGCCCGCCACGACGCCGCCGTGATCGCGGCCCGCCTCGGGAACAAGGACGAGGCTCGAGCACTCGCCGGGGAGACGTTCCGCACGTACGACACATTGGGCGCCGAGCAGCTCCACGGTCGGCTACGGGCCGAACTGCGCAGCGCGGGGCTTCCAATGCGCCCGCGCCGCTCGCGGCCGCGGCCACAATCGGGTTGGGAGAGCCTGACGCCGTCCGAGCAGCGGGTCGTCGATCTCGTCGGTGAAGGTTTGACCAACAGCGAGATCGCCGACCGCCTCTATCTCTCTCGTCGCACGGTCGAGTCACACCTCGGCCGCGTGTACACGAAGCTGGACCTCATGACTCGCGCGCAGCTCGTCGCCGCGGTGGTACAGAGGCGGGAGACCGTCGGGTCATCGTGACGTCGAACTCAATAGGTCGCATTCAAGCCTCGCCACTAGAGTTGTTGATCGCGTGAAGTTCACGAAGTTCGGAATCGTCGGCTACGGCCACTTCGGCAAGTTCATGGCGCGCTCGTTCGCGCGCGAACGGGGCGCGTCGGTCCTCGTCTCCGACATCGACGCGACTCGGCTCCCCCGGCGCGGTCGTGGCACTCGCGCCGCCGAGCTTCCGGAGATCGCCCGCTGCGACGTCGTCGTAGTCGCGGTCCCGTTCGCGGACCTGGAGGAGGCGCTGAAAGGGCTGCGCGACCGTCTCGGCGACGACACCGTGGTGATGGACGTGGTGTCGACCAAGTCGCTCGCGACCGGGCTGCTGCGCAACGTGCTCGGCGACCACACCAACCTGCTGGCGACCCATCCACTGTTCGGCCCACCGTCGATGAAGCGGATGCGGAAGGGCCAGCACCTCGTGGTGACGTACACGCAGGGAGAGCGGGCCGAGGGCTTCCGGCGGTTCCTCGAAAAGCGGTTCGGGCTCGAAATCCTCGAAATGAGTCCCGAGGCGCACGACCGGACGATGGCCTACATGCAGGCCCTTCCGTTCTTCGTCGCCCGGGCGCTCGTCGACCTCGACATCCTGGAACTGGAGCACCGCGACGTCTTGTCGCTCCCTTCGTTCGAGAAGCTGGCGACGATCGCCGCCATCGAGCAGCACCACACCGACGGCATGTTCGAGACCAGTCAGCGCAGCAACCCGTTCGCGGCCGGGGCCCGCCGTCAGTTCATCGAGATCCTCGAGGAGCTCAACGGGGAGATCGACCGGGGCCAGTTCACCTTGCATCCCGATGTGCACGCCGACCCC
>JBOGFL010000039.1:0-3249 GCA_050743285.1 Acidimicrobiia bacterium | reverse complement strand
CCGCCTCCTCCAGATAGAGGAGCCCCTTCACGACCGGCCGCAGCGGTGCCGGCGGGTCGGGATCGAGGGGATCGGCCTCGGTCTGCACCGGCCCGCCCGTGCGGGCGTATCGGAAGGCTCCGAAGCTCTGCGCCACGAAGCGCCGTGCCCCCACGGCGCGGCCCGCCGCCAAGAGATGGTCCGTCGCCTCGGTCCGCAACCGGTTGGTCATCTTCGCCATGGAGGAGCGGTCGGGGTGCCGCGCGTCACGGATGCTCATCTTCCCGGACAGCGCCGTGAGCTCGTGCACGATCACCTCCGGCTCGGCCTCGCCCACCACCGACGCCACCGCGTCGGGGTCGAGAGCATCGGCGACCACCGGCCGCGCCCCCAGCACCCGCAGCCCATCCTGCTTCGACGCGGTCCTGGTCATGGCCACAACCTCGTGGCCAGCGGCAACCAGCTTGGGGGCCAGCTGCACACCCAGCGCACCCGAAGCCCCCGCAACGAAAACCCTCATGGCAACTCCCAACTCGTCTCGGTCACCTACAGAGACGAGATAGCGCCTCCGCCTGTGACACTCCCCCAGGGACTGACGACGGCAGCCGACGATCGCGATAATCGCGGTCAACGAACCATGCTCGCGCCGAGATCAGCGCCAGTCGAGCCGGAAGAGCCCGGGGCGTGACGACAAAAGGGACGTACCGATTCGGCGTTCCGCGCCACGCCGACGCGAACAGAACGACGCGACCGAACGACGCCTTGTCGCCGTGACTAGCGACGCAGATCGGCACGTACGTGTGCACGCGAGACGACCTGTCCTGCGCTCCGGTGTGATGCAGCCAATCACGCGAGTCGGCAGGGTCGTCCTGGACGCCTAGCGTGTCCTCTCCCCGGGTTGTCGCAACAGGTGGGGTATCCGCGCGTCGATAGGTAGGGCGGCGCACCCTTCTGCTTGTCACCACAACGAGCATGAAGGAGTGCGCCGCCTTGACTGTTGATGATGCCTTGTTCCGGTTCCGGCTTCGGGTCTTCGCGTTGGCCGAGGAGCTCGGCAACGTGCGCTTGGCGTGTCGGATGATGGGGGTCCACCCGTCGAGCTATTACCGCTGGCGGGCCCGGGCGCTGCGGTTCGGGCTCGAGATCCTGCGGCCGAGGGCACGGCGGGCGCCCCAGATGCCCAACGCCACGCCGCCGTTCGTTGAGCAGCGAGTGCTGGCGTTCGCGCTCGGCCATCCTGAAGTTCCCCCGTTTTTCCGGACGGGGTGGGTTTGGTGATCATGCCGCGTGGGTGTTCTCGTAGTCGACGGGGCTGAGCATTCCGTTGGTGGAGTGTCGACGGGTCGGGTTGTAGAACGCTTCGATCCATTCGAAGATCGCGGACGCGAGTTGCTGGAGGCCGCGCCGATGACCTGCTCGGTAAGCAGCGGCGACCCGAAGGCCCGGATGCCCGGCATAGGCGTGACGTTCTTGACGTCCCAGCCCTCCGCGAGCATGCCGACGCTGACGATGCAGCGCACGTGCTCGCCCGGCCGCCCCTGCTGGCCGACTGTGTTCACCATCTCCCGGAGGACCGCCTGGCGCCCTTTCTCCGCCTCGAAGACCTTGGAGTCGATCTGGATCGTCACCCAGGTATGTCGATCGTCGTCGTCCGGGTTGTGTAGCAGCTCGTAGTCGCGGGTCAGGTGCTCGAAGAGCCAGCTCGCGCTCGGCGCCCGCGTTGCGACGACGAGGAGGACCGGCGGGGGTCCGCGCATCCCTTCGAGCTGCTTTTCCCACTCCAGGTACTGCTCCCGCCAGCTCGCGCAGATCGTTGCGATCGCGCCCCGGCAGGCTGCCAGGTACTCCTCCTTCGTCTTGGCACCCTTCACGAGGTCCCAGAGGTTGAGATAGGCGTTGCCGCCCTCGTCGGGATCGCGCAGTCTGACCGCCTTCACGAGCCCGGACTCGAAGGCGTCATAGACTGAGAAGTCCGCGATCAGCCACTCGAAGAGGGTGCCGTCGGGCTTCGGCGAACCGGATCCGTACCAAGGTGTCGCGGAGAGTTCGACGACCAGCGCGATCGTCGTCGTACTTCCGATCGTGTCGGATGATCTTGCTCCAGCGGATGTAGGCCAGATCGTCAGCGGTCCGGGTTCGCTTCTCGCCGTAGACGTGATGCGCTTCGTCGTTGATGACCACGACATCGCGGCAGCCGTGGAGGAGCTTGCGGATGGGGACGGTGGGATCGCTGGCCAGACGCCGGCGACGGAGCGTGGCGAGCACCGACGCCGGCACGAACCGGCCCGCCTCGTCCTCGGGCTCGTCCGCGATCCAGTCGTCCCTGCGCGCCTCAAGCGGGATGCTCTGCCAGTTGCGCACGAGGACGTTCGGCTGCATCTCGTGCGCGTACTCCGGCGGGACGATGTCCCACTGTTCGTAGACGCTTTCCGGGCTCGCCGCGTCGAGTCCGGCGCCCGTTAGGACGCCGGTGCGCTCGTCGATGCCGCGCACCCGGTCGCGACCGTGAGGTTCGGGACGAGAACGAGGAAGTTGTCCGAGAGGGTCGAACCGGAGACCTTCCGTCGATGAAGCTCAGGCGGGTTCAACGCGTGTGCGACGCCGAATCATCGAAGCTCCCTTCTGTGTCCTGTACGGCTTCGCGGCGCGCGGCGAGCAGGACCCACGTGGCGAGCGCGACGAATTCCACGTCTTCGAGCAGCACCCACCAGCGCAGCGGCTGCGCGAGATACACGCCGAAGCAGCCGCAGTTCCCGATAGATCTGCTGGAGACAAGCGCGCTCAGCGCGAGTGCCGACCAGGCGACCGCGACGGCCAAGGCCGCCGCGGCTCCCCGGGCTCTCATCGAGGCGTTGCCGGTGAGCAGCAGCGCGCCGGCGGTCACTTCGCTGACGACCAGGCCGAGGGCAATGAGCCAGGTCAGCGGCGTGGAAGCGACTGGGTAGGTACGCAGGACCTCGACGAATCCGCGGAGGTCGGCAAGCTGCCCCGCGGCCATGGCCAAGAGGAGGAGCGCGAGCACGACTCGCGCGATGCGCCGTCCCTGGCGTCGGTCCCGTGCCGGGTTGGGTTTCACACCCGTTCGTCGACAGCTTCGACACGCACGCCGCCCCGGAACGCGACCTGACCCTTGACGCGGCGCGCCCACGGGATCGGGTGTGGGTAGTACCAGGCCGCCTGGGGGTGAACTGCGCCATCGACAACGATGTCGTAGTAGGAGGCGATGCCCTTCCAGAAACAGACGCTGTGGGCTCGGCTCGGTTGAAAGTG
>JBOGFL010000038.1:0-6920 GCA_050743285.1 Acidimicrobiia bacterium | reverse complement strand
ACGAGGTGCGGTCGTTCCGGGTCGACCGCATCGAAGGCACGGTCGAGGCGGGGCCGGCGGGGGCCTTCGAACCGCCGGGCGACATGCGACCAGCCGAGCTGCTGAGTGACGAGCCATGGCGTTTCGGCGACGACGGCAGCGAGGAGCGGGAGGCGCGCCTGCTGGTGGCGGCAACCTGGGCACCCGTGGTCGTCGATCAGCTCGGCGAGGCGGCGGTGGTCGAGCGCCGCCCCGACGGCGCCGTCGTCGTGGGGGTGCCGGTCACCAACCCGGCCGCCTTCCGATCTTTCGCGCTCGACCTCCTCGACGATGCTGAGGTGCTCGGGCCGCCGGAGCTGCGGGTCGCGCTCACCGACTGGCTCGAGGAAGTGGCGGCCGGGTGAGCCCGCGACCGGTCGCCGGGGCGAGGCTGCGGCGGATCCTCGCGCTCATCCCGTGGATCGCGGACCATCCGGGCGTGACCGTCGACGAGCTGGCGGCCCGCTTCGGGGTCGCGCGGCGCGATCTCGAGCGTGACCTCGAGATCCTGCCGTACTGCGGCCTTCCGCCCTACAGCCCCGACCGGCTCATCGACGTCGAGGTCGACGAAGACGGCGGCGTGCGGATCCGGTTCGCCGAATACTTTGCCCGCCCGTTGCGTCCGACGCCCGAGGAGGGCTTCGCACTACTGGCCGCGGGCCGGGCGCTGCTCGAAGTGCCGGGCTCGGATCCCGAAGGAACGCTGGCCAGCGCG
Source organism: Acidimicrobiia bacterium (assembly GCA_050743285.1). GTDB lineage: Bacteria > Actinomycetota > Acidimicrobiia > IMCC26256 > JACDBD01 > JBOGFL01. Next base: position 6,187 of record JBOGFL010000038.1, on the reverse strand, counting down.
CTGCACAAGCTCGAAGCGGCGCTCGGACCAGCGGGCGTCACCGTCGAGATCGACGAGCCACCGCATCTCGAGGTGTTGCGTCGGGCGGCAGCGGATCACCACCAGGTCGAGATCGACTACCTCTCGTACGGACGGGGAGAGCGAACCACGCGCACCATCGATCCGTACGCGGTGTTCCATGCATTCGGGCACTGGTACGCCGAGGCGTACTGCCACCGGGCGGACGACGAACGGCTCTTCCGCGTCGACCGGGTGCAGGCGGCGCGCGCGACCGACGCCACCTTCGATCCACCCAAGGACGCGGGCGCGCCGGGCGCGGTGTTCAACCCATCGCCGAACGACCCGCGGGTGACATTGTGGCTCGCGCCCGAGGCCGGCTGGGTGGTGGAGACGTACCCCACCGAGTCGGTCGATGTGGTCGACCACGGCTTTCGCGTCGTGCTTGCCGTCAGCGAGCGGGCGTGGTTGGAGCGGCTGCTCTTGCGCCTGGGACCAGTGGGCCGGGTGCTCGAGCCACCGGAGTTCGGTGACCTCGCCGCGACGGCGGCCAACCGGCTGCTCGCGCGATACCGGTGAGCCCGCCCGTGATGAGCAGTTCCGGCGTGGGAGGATGGTTCGATGCCGGTGAAGGATGAGCCGACCGAGGGTTCGACGCGACCCGCGGCCGCCACCGTCGAGGCGCCCAGCTCGACGCCACCCTCGACACCCCCGCCGTCGGCGCCACCGGGCGACGGGGACGGCACCGGAACCCCTCGGCCGAGCGGGGGAAAGAAGCCCCGGAGCCTCCAGCGCACCGTTTTCGAGTGGGTGATCCTCCTCGGGGGGGCGCTCGTCATTGCGCTCCTCATCAAGACCTTCCTGTTCCAGGCGTTCTACATCCCATCGGAATCAATGTTGCCGACGCTCGAGCAGAACGACCGGGTACTCGTCAACAAGCTCAGCTACAAGGTCCACGACGTGAACCGCGGCGACATCGTCGTGTTCGAGGCACCGGAGGGCGAAGAAGGCGCCGAAGACCTCGTCAAGCGGGTCGTCGCTCTGCCGGGGGAGAACGTATCGGGCTGCGACAACGGAAAGGTCTGCATCGACAACCGGCGGCTCGACGAGCCGTATCTCGCCGGCGGGACGACCACGAGCCGCTTCCCGACGCGCCACGTCCCGGCCGACACCGTCTTTGTCATGGGCGACAACCGGAGCTTTTCCAAGGACTCACGGTCGTTCGGACCCATCGATCAGGACACGATCGTCGGCCGCGTCTTCGTCCGGATATGGCCTCCCAACCGACTGGGACTCCTCTAGCGCGCTTCCTTTTGCCAGGCGTCGAGGACGCTGACCATCCGGGCCACGTCATCGCAGTAGACGGCGTCCACGCCCTTCTGGAGCGCAGCCCGCAGCTGGCGGACCTGCTGGGCGTCCCACGCGAACGCAAGGACGCCGAAGCGATGGAACAGCGTCACCAGGCCCGCGCTCCAGTCGCTGTGGTGCAGGTTCATCGCGTCGATCCCGGCCTCACCGAGGTCAGCGGCATGCCGCTCGACCGATGACCTCAGCGCGTCACGGCGACAGGAGTGCACGAGACGAACGTCGCGGGCGCCGGGCCGGAGCTCGTCGAGCAGATCGAGGCGCGGTGTGCAGAGCCACAGGCGCGTCGGGTCCCCTCCCACCCGCGCCGCCTCGATCGCGCCGGAGCCGGCCCGCGGGTCCTTGAGGTCGAGGGAGAGCTCGAAGTCGCTCCCGAGCTCGGCGTAGAGCTCGGACAACCGCGGCACGCCCCGGCGCCGAAGATCGTCGGCCGGGGTGTTCCCGACGGACCGGCGTCGAAACCCGCGCCGAACGCGCCCGTCGTGCACGAGTACCACCTCGCCGTCACCCGTGACCCACGCGTCCGACTCCAGACCCGAGGCGCCGAGCTCCAGTGCCCGCCTGAAGGCGGGGATCGTGTTCTCGGGCTCGACGCTCCGGGCCCCGCGGTGGGCGAACGTGATCGGGGGCACGGGCAACCAGGATGGCGCACGCGGTTCCCAGTTGAGCGCCAGGTACCATTGGTGCGGATCGGAAAGGAGCCGGATGCAGGTCGGCCCGCTCGAGGTCCTCGTCATCCTGGTGCTCGCCCTGCTCGTCTTCGGGCCCAACAAGCTGCCCGAGCTCGCACGCACGGTTGGCAAGGGGATGCGGGAGGTGCGGCGGTTGCAGCGCATGGTCCAGAGCGAACTGGATGACGCGATGTCCGAGCCCACCCCGGGCCCCCGCCGCCCGGGGCAGAAGAGCGAGGCCGGCACCGAGTCCGCCGGTAACGGCGCGTCCGGGAACGGTGCCTCGGGAAACGGCGCGTCGGGTGAGCGGCCGGTCCGAGCCGAGGAGCCGGGTTCCGATGCGAAGCCCGATTCCGACCGCGACGACGACTGAACCGAAGAACATCCGTGGCCCGCACCAGAGACGCCCGCATGACGGTCGTCGAGCACCTGACCGAGCTGCGCCGCCGCATGGTCATCTCGCTGATCGCGGTCGCGGTGGCCGCGGTCATCGTCTACTTCTTCTCCCTCAGCATCATCGACTTCCTGGTCGACTACTACCGAGACGCCACCGACGGTGAGCGTGATGCGCTGGTGTTCACCGGCCCACTCGACGCGTTCACGACCCGCCTGAAGATCGCCACCTACGGCGGCATCGTGTTCGCCGCGCCGGTCTTGCTTTGGCAGCTCTGGCGGTTCATCACGCCCGGCCTCAACCCCAACGAGAAGCGTTACGCAGTTCCGTTCCTCTGTGCGTCGATTGCGCTGTTCATCCTGGGCGCATTCGTCGCCTTGCGGACGCTCGAGCCGGCACTCGGGTTCCTCCTCGGCCAGGGTGGGTCCGAACTCCAGCCGCTGCTGACGGCGGACAAGTACCTGACGCTCGTCTCGCTGATGATCTTGGCCTTCGGGATCGCGTTCGAGTTCCCCGTGGTGCTCGTGTTCCTGTTGATCGCGCGCGTCATCACAACAGGCCAGTTGTCTCGATCGCGCCGGTGGGCAGTCCTCGGGATCACTATCTTTGCGGCCGTCATCACACCGAGCCAAGACCCCTATTCGATGCTGTTGATGGCGATCCCGATGTACGTCTTCTACGAGTTGTCGATCATCATCGGGAAGATCCTCAAGAGGTAGGCATGCCGCCCAAACGGAAGCGCTCCGGCTACCGGCCGCCGCGGAACCCGCGAGAAGTGCTGATCGCGATCGGCTCCGCGTTCGCGGTCATCCTCGTGACTGTGGCGTTGATTTGGTTCTTCGCGCCCAACGACGACGATTCGGACGAGCCCGTCACACCTCCGATCGTGACCCAGAGCGCGCCGCCGTCGGCGGCCACCACGCCCTCGAGCATTCCGGTTCCGTCCGAGAGCGTGCCCGCGCCAAGCGAGCCCGCGACCCCGTGACGCGCGGCCCCGAGGCCGCGGCCGCACCCCGCAGCGCGTTCGAGTCCGGGCTGGGTTTCTCGCTCGACGACTTTCAACGGCGTGCGTGCGACGCCCTCGACGACGGCCACTCGGTACTCGTCGCGGCGCCGACGGGGTCGGGCAAGACCGTCGTCGCCGAGTACGCGGTGGCCCGGGCGCTCGCCGACGGTGCCAAGGCCTTTTACACGACGCCGCTGAAGGCGCTATCGAACCAGAAGTTCGGGGACTTCGTCCGCACCTACGGATCGGAAGCGGTCGGTCTCCTCACCGGCGACAATTCGGTGAACCCGTGGGCGCCGGTTGTCGTGATGACGACCGAAGTGCTGCGCAACATGATCTACTCCGCGTCGGACGCGCTCGACGGGCTTCGGTACGTCGTTCTCGACGAGGTGCACTTCCTGCAGGACCTGTACCGCGGCGCGGTGTGGGAAGAGGTGATCATCCACCTGCCCGCCGGTATCGATCTCGTGTGTCTTTCGGCGACGGTCTCCAACGCCGAGGAAGTAGCGGCGTGGATCGAGACGGTACGGGGTGACACGACTGCAATCATCGAGGAAAGCCGGCCGGTCGAGCTCGAACAGATCTACCTGGTCGGGGAGCGGGGGACCGATCACCTCCGGGAGCTGCCGATGTTCGTCGGCCCATCGGGCCGGCCCAACGCCGACGCCAGCCGCCTCGACGCCCATCCGGCCCGGGGTCACCGGCGCCGGCTACGGACGCCGGGACGTACCGAGACCCTCCAGCTGCTCGACGCCCAGCACATGCTCCCGGCAATCCAATTCGTGTTCAGCCGGGCCGGGTGCGACCAGGCCGTCGACGAGTGCGTCGCCGCCGGTGTGCGCCTCACCGACGAGGTCGAGCGCGACGCGATCGCGCGCATCGTCGAGGCGCACACTGGAGGCTTGACCGACGCCGATCTCGTCGCCCTCGGGTACGCACGCTGGCGGACGGGCTTGGAGGATGGCGTGGCCTCCCACCACGCGGGCCTGGTGCCGCCGATGAAGGAAGCGGTCGAGGAGGCGTTCGCGGCCGGTCTGGTGAAGATCGTCTACGCCACCGAGACACTTGCCCTCGGCATCAACATGCCCGCTCGCACGGTCGCCATCGAGCGGCTCACGAAGTTCACGGGTGAGCGGCACGAGTTCCTCACCCCGGGGGAGTACACGCAGCTCACGGGACGAGCCGGCCGGCGGGGGATCGACGAGGTCGGCTACTCCGTCGTGTGGTGGAGCCCGTTCGTGACCTTCGATCAGGTCGCCGGGCTCGCGTCGCGACGCACGTACGCGCTCAGGTCATCGTTCCGGCCCAATTACAACATGGCCGCCAACCTGGTTCGGCGCTACGACCGCGAGCGCGCCCACCACCTTCTCAATCTGTCGTTTGCGCAGTTTCACGCCGATCGGCACGTGGTCGCGCTCGAACGCGATCTCGCACGGGCCCGGGCGCAGCTCGCACGCGAGCAGGAACTCGCGCGCAGCCCGTACGGCGACATCGACGAGTACCGGCAGCACGTCGAGGGCGCGGTGAAGAACCGTGGCGGGGGCGACGGGCTGGCGCGCCTCCGCCCCGGCGACGTGGTCCGCTCGCCCCGGCGTGGTGGACGGCTGCTCGTCCTCCGCCGCGAGGGAAGGTCCGGTACCCGGATCCTGGCCCTGACCGATGGTGCGGAGCTTGTACGGCTCCACGCCGGCGACTTCGACCGGGCGCCCGAATCGCTGGGCCACGTCGAGCTGCCGGTTCCGTTCGCGCCCCGCCGCCTGACGTTTCGCCGGGAGGCCGCGGCGGCGCTGCGGACCGTCGCGCTGCGGGCGCCGAGCGCGGCCTCGGACGACAGCGTTCACCCGGTCGAGGCCGACCCCCGACTGTCGGAGCGCCTCCGGGCCGCCGACCGCGTCGGACGGATGACGACGAGAGTCGAGCGGCTCGAACGCCGGGTGCGCAGCCGCAGCGAGAGCCTTGCCCGCCAGCTCGATCGGGTCTTGAGCGTCCTCGACGCCTGGCGGTACATCGACGGCTGGGCGCTCACCGAGGCGGGCGAGTTGCTGGCGCGGCTCTACTCCGAGTGCGACCTGCTCGTCGCCGAGTCGCTGCGCCAAGGGCTTCTCGACGAGCTCGAACCGGCCGAGCTGGCCGCGGTGGTGTCGTGCTTCACGTACGAGCGCCGCGGTTCGGACGAAGACGACGACGGTTCGCAACTGCCTACCGCCGCGGTGGCCACGCGAGTACGCGTGATCGGCCGCATCGCGCGGGATCTCGAGGTGCAAGAGCGCGACGCGCGCCTGCCGATGACGAGAGGCCCCGATCCTGGGATCACCGGCTTCGTGTACGCGTGGGCGTCGGGCGCCGATCTCAGCGAGGTGCTGGACGAGGAGTTGACCGGTTGCGATTTCGTGCGTCACATGAAGCAGTGCATCGATCTCCTGCGTCAGGTCGGCGACGCCGCCCCTGATTCGAGAACCGCTGCGACTGCCCGCCGCGCCGCGGAGGCGTGTCAGCGTGGCGTCGTTGCCGCCTCCGGTCTGATCGGATGACGATCCGCCCCGGCCAGTCGTGGGGTGGGCCCGGTGGGGAACCCGCCGACGTCGAGGTACGGGGCGGGGACGATGCACTCGCCGATGCGCTCGCGGCGACACCACCGGGTGCGCGGGTTGCGTTCCGGCCCGACGGCCGGTCGGATCTGGCCCGGGCGCTCGGGCTTTCGCCCGGCGCCGCGGGGGCGGGCGTCGACGTCAGCGTCGATGTGCTCGCCCTGGG
>JBOGFL010000037.1:0-3490 GCA_050743285.1 Acidimicrobiia bacterium | reverse complement strand
CTTCCTCTACGGCGCCGCCGATCCCAGGCGCCGGCCGCTGCCGTCGGCGCGGCGGGAGGCGTTCTCCACGCGGGATCCCGACCACGGCCCCGGGGCCCCGCACCCGGACTACGGCGCCGCCGCGGTCGGAGTGAGACCGCCGCTCGTGGCCGTCAACTGCGAGCTCGCAGGCGGCGACGTCGCGCTGGCGCAGCACATCGCAACTGCGGTGCGGGAACGCGACGGCGGGCTGTCCGGCGTGCGGGCGCTCGGCCTCTGGCTCGCGACGCGCGGCCGGCCTCAGGTCTCGATGAACGTGACCGCGCTCGAGCGGACGGGAGTGGAGGCGGCGTGCGGTGCGGTAGAGGTGGCGGCCGCCCGGGCGGGCACCGCGGTCGCGGCGATCGAGCTGGTCGGCCTGGTGCCGGCGGTCGAGTACGAACGCTGGAGCGAAGGGTTCCGGCAACAGTCGGGCCTCGGGCCCGACCGCACCATCGAGGCTCGGCTGACGGCGGCGCGGGCCTGATCAGGCGATCTGGCCCGCGGCCCGGCGCCGGGCGAGGGCCCGCTCCCGCCGGACCCGGCGGCGCTCCCGCTCCGAGAGGCCACCCCAGATCCCGAACTTCTCTCCGTGGCGCAGGGCGTACTCCAGGCAGTCGAGGCGGACCTCGCAGCCGTGGCACACGCCTTTGGCCTCCCGGGTCGACGCCCCCCGCTCGGGGAAGAAGAGATCGGGGTCGACGCCGAGGCAGTTCGCCCGCTCCTGCCAGCCCCGGTCGTCGGGTCCGAACAGATTCCTCAGGTTCAGGTACTCCACTTTGCCCATCTCGGGGCCCCCCTCGATGACGCTGGTGTAATTACAACAGTGTCAGTATTGCGGGTCCGCAGGGCCGGACGCAAGGCCAATTTGCCCGGGTATGAGGAGAGAGCGCGGTATTGGCGTTTCGCCAGAATGCAAGCACCCTCCCCTAGCCTGGGTGGATGCAGGTTGAAGTCGTTCAGGCCGACATCACCACCGAGACGGTGGACGCCATCGTCAACGCCGCCAACGAGCGGCTGGCCCGGGGCGGTGGGGTCTGCGGCGCGATCTTCGGCGCCGCCGGTCCCGAGCTCGACGCCGCCTGCGCCGCGCTCGGCGGCTGCGCAACCGGCGACGCCAAGCCCACACCGGGCTTTGCGCTCCCCGCGCCATGGATCATTCACGCGGTGGGGCCGGTGTGGCAGGGCGGGGGCGCGGGCGAGCCCCAACTGCTGGCCGCGGCCTACCGGCGCACGCTGGAAGTGGCCGACAGAGTCGGCGCCCGCTCGGTGGCGTTCCCCGCCATCTCGACCGGCATCTACGGCTACCCGCTCGAGGCCGCCACCGAGATCGCGGTGCGCACCGTCACCGACGCGACGACCGCGGTCGAGACGGTCCACTTCGTGTGCTTCGACGACCGCACCCGCGTCGCCTACGACGCGCTGCTGTAGGTCGCTGCTCTTGTCAGCTGGCGCGGCATTGCTGGCGGCGCTGTTCGAGGAAGTCGACGAGTACGTAATCGCCGAGGGTGTCGGGCGTGGTGAAGAACGCCCGGCCGCGGTTCAAGCGGGTCATACGCTCGACGAACTCTCGTAGGTAGTAGCTCTCGTCGAGCATGAACGTGTTGATGCGGATGCCTTCGCGCGTGCACCGCATCACTTCCTTTAACGTCTCCTCGACGGTGACCGGCGACGGCGGGTACTGGAAGTAAGCCTCGCCACCTTCGATGTGGGCGGTCGGCTCGCCGTCGGTGACCATGATCACCTGTTTCGTCCCCATCTGGCGGGAAAGCTGCTTGCGCGCCAGCAGCAGCGCGTGCTGCATGTTGGTCCCCCACTCGAAGTCCCACGACAGCTCGGGAAGGAGCTCGGGCTTCACCTCGCGTGCGACCCGTCCGAACGCGACAAGCCCGAAGTAGTCACGGGGAAACTGGCTGGTGATGAGGGCGTGGAGTGCCATCGTCACCTTCTTGGCCGCGAGGAAGTTGTCGCGCATCGGCATCGACAGCGACACGTCGAGCAGCAGCACCGTCGCGGACCGTGTGACGCTCTCGGTGCGCTCGACCTCGAAGTCGTCAGGGACCAGGCGGACGGGAGTGCCGGGCCCGGTGCGGGTGAGCGCGTTGCGGACCGTCTGTTCGACGTTGAGGTGAAACGGGTCGCCGAACTCGTAGGGCTTGTGCTCGTACGACGGCTCGATGCCGCCACCGGTGCGCTCGAGCTCGTGGCGGCCGGTCCGGTCCATCATCAGCTTGCGGAAGAGGTCGCCCAGCGCGCGGTTGCCGATGGCGCGGATGCCACGCGGCGTCAGCTCGAGGCGCCCCTCGCGCTGCTCGATGAGGCCGGCCTCCTCGAGCATGCGGGCCAGTTGCGCGAGCCGTTCGAGGGAGCGGGCGGCGTCGTCACCGAGGAGCTCGCGGGCCTTGTCGAGGTCGACTTCGGCGAGCTCGCCGGGCTGAGTCGCCGAGCGCAGCAGGTTCTCGAGCTCGTCGAGGTCACCGAGCTGGTCGAGGAGCCCGGCCATCTGCCCGAACTGGAGCGGATCGTCGCCCCGGAACGGGAGCGACTGGTTCCACGGCAGGTTGGGGAACGCGTTCTGGAGGTTGCGGGCCAGCGCGTCGACCTGCCAGCGGAGGTCGAGGTCTTCGAGCAGCGACTGGGCGAGCCCGTGGAGCTGGGCGCGCTGTTCGGGGGTCATGGAGTTGAGGAGCTGCTGCATCTGCGCCATCGACCGCGCCATCTGCTCGAGCAGCTCGTCGAGGTTCTGCGGGTTGCCGGGGAAGAAGTCGCCGTAGCGCTCCATGAACCCCTTGAAGTCGGGCTCCTCGCCGCGCTCGCGTTGCTCAAGCATCTGGTTGAGCTCGGCGAGCATGTCCTTCATGCGCTGCATGCGCTCGGGAGACATGTCCTGCATGCCCTGGGACATCTGGTTGAAGTAGCTCTCGAGCAGTTGCTGCTTGAGCTCCCCCATCAGCTCCTCGAACCGCTGGCGGGCGGCGTCGTCCATGAAGTCGTATTCCTGGAGGCCGCGTACCCGGCCGCTCAGGTCGGGCGGCAGCTCTTCGAGTTCACGGCGCCGTTCGCCGGCGAGATCTTCGACGATCTCGCGCCGGCGCTGGTCGCCTGACTGCTGAGCCTCGTCGACCCGTCGCTCGATGCCCTCGCGTTCCTGCTCGACGATCTCGTTGAGCTTGTCGGCGATGTCGTCGTAGACGCCGCCGAGGTCGTGGCGCTCGAGCTCTTCGCGACGGCGCTGCCGGAGCTGCTCGAGCATCTCCCGCAGTCCCATGAGGCGCTCGTCGTCGGCATCGCGGAATCCCTGCTGGAGCATGCGCCGCAGGGCCGCGTGGAGGTCGCCGTGGTAGAGCAGATCGTCGGTCATCTCCGACAGGAGGTCGTCGGCGTCGAGATCGAAGCCGGTCTGGGTCCCGTCCCATCGTGAGTACGAGAACGCCCGCGGCATACGGTCGAGGCTACCGCGGCCTCCATCCCC